>CAUJKG010000020.1 GCA_963205465.1 Pseudomonadota bacterium
CGACCGAGACGAAATTGAACATCGCGATCGTGACCGGCCGCACGGTATTACCGCTGAGCACCACCGCGAAAAGAAACTCGTTCCATGCATTCAGGAACACGAAGACAACCGTGACCGCGATGCCGCCGCGCACCTGCGGAATGATGATGCGCCAGAGCGTGCGGAGCCGGCTCGCGCCGTCGAGATAGGCTGCCTCTTCCATCTCATAAGGGATGTCTTCGAAATAGGACACCAGCAGCCAGATCGCGAAAGGCAGCGAGAACGACAGATAGATCAGGATGATGCCTTGATAGCTGTCGATCCAGCCGATGTTCCTGAGCACGATGTAATAAGGAATGATGATGCCGACCGGCGGCAGCATCTGGGTCGCGAGTACGTAGAAACCGGTGAACTTCTTGCCGCGAAAGCGCAGCCGCGCGAGCGCGTAAGCGGCCGGAACCGCCATCACCATGGTCACTACCGTGGTGCCCACCGAGATGATCATGCTCGAGATCAGGTTCGGGATGATCGATTCCGGCCCGAAAAAGACGTCGCGATAAGCACTCAACGTCGGCTCGAAAAAGAGCTTCGGCGGATAAGCCAGCGCATCCTTGTCGGTCTTGAACGAGTTCAGCACGCTCCAGACGATCGGAAAGGCCCAGGCGAGCAGAAACACCAGCGTGATTGCGAACAGAATGGCAGTGCGGAGGTTCTTCACTTCGACCTCCGGATCGCGAACAGGATCGCCGAAATGATGATCGTCACGATCAGGAGGGCGACCGCGAGTGCCGAGCCATAGCCGATCGAAAGCTCCGTGAACGACTTGCGATAGGCGTAGAGGTTGAGAATTTCGGTTGCCGTGCCGGGGCCGCCACCGGTGACGGTGAAGATCGCGGCAAAAGCGGTGAGCGCCACCATGGTCCGCATGATGATGACCATGACGATCGCGGGTCGCAGCAAAGGCAGCGTGATCCGGCGAAAGCGCTGCCACGCCGAAGCGCGGTCGATACGCGCCGCCTCATAGATATCGTCGGGCAGGGCCGCGAGCGAGGCGAGCAAAACCATGAACGCAAACGGCGTCCACTGCCAGGTGTGAATCACGACGACGGAAACCATCGCGAGCGTCGGGTCGCCGAGCCAGTTCTTGCTGCCGAGCCCCGCGTTGATCGCGAGATAGTCGACGATGCCGAATTCCGGCGCGAGCATGAAGGTGCGCCAGATCATGCCGACCACCGCCGGCGAAAGCACGACCGGCAGGATCGCAATCAGGCGAAACCAGCCCTGCCCGCGCTTCATGTCCATAACGAACAGCGCGAGCGCAATCCCGATCACGACCTGCAGAATGACGGTCGAGATCGTATAGACCATGCTGATGACGAGCGACTGCCAGAAGCGGCTGTCCTGCAACAGCACGGCGTAGTTCTCGAACCCGACAAAGCCGTTCGCGAACGGCATGGCGAGATCGATCCGGTAGGCGCTCGTGTAAACGAGAAAGAGCAGCGGAAATGTCGTCGTGACCAGCAGCGCGAGAAAGGCAGGCGCAAGCAGAAGCGTCGCAAAGCGACGCTCCCGCTGTGCCAGCACCCGGCCGAAGTCGCTGGTAGCGGCTCCGGCCGGCGTTGCGGCTACCGAATTTCCGGCAGACGGCATGCTTTAGCCGCGCATCATCGGTTCGATGCGCTTTTGCGCGTCGTCGAGTGCAGCCTTGACCGAGTTCTGACCCGAAAGTGCAGACTGGATCGCGGTTGCCATGGTGTCGCCGATCGCGGGCCACTGGGGCACGCGCGGACGCCAATCGACGTCGGTGTCGTTCTGCAAGGCTTCCATCGCCACCTTGACGAAGTCGTCGCCGAAGCCGTTCAGGAGCTTCACGTACTCCGCGTCCTTCCAGACCGAGGCGCGGTTCGCGCCCGAGCGCTTGGTCGGCCCGGCGAACTTGTGCGCGGTACGCGCCTGTGTTTCGGCACTGGCCGCCCACTGGATGAAGAGCCAGGTCGCCTTCTTCTTCTTTTCGGACTGGGCGGCATTGATCGGAAAGCCCCAGTTCCAGATCGAACTGACGCGCTTGCCGGTCGGTCCCTTCGGCCAGCGCGCATAAGCGACCTTGCCGATCACCTTCGACTTGTCCGGATTGTTGACGACCGAAGCCGACGAATGCGCGTCGAGATAGCTGCCGAGCGTGCCCTGCGAGAAGGCGTCGGCGATATCCGGCCAGTTCCAGTTCGAGGCCGCATTCGGTGCATATTTGCGCATCAGGTCGACGTAATACGCAAGCGCTGCTTCCGCCTCAGCACCGTTGACGACCAGCTTGCCGCCCTTGAACCACTCGCCGCCGAATTCGCGGAACAGCGAGGGATAGATGTACATATTCTGGCCGGCGCCGGCGACGCCACGCAGTGCTGCACCCCATATGCGATCGTTCGGGGCGTGCACGGCCGCGGCATTCTTCATGTAGTCTTCGAGCGTATCGGCCGCTTTCAGGCCCTTCGCCTGATAGAGATCCTTGCGATAGACCTGAATGGTGACTTCGCCGTCATAAGGCATGCCGTAGAGCTTGCCGTCGACGCTGTTCGCGCCGCGCCATGCCGCGAAGATGTCGTCGGCATTGAACCAGCCTTTGTCGGTCAGCGACGCATCGTTGAGATAGGTATCGAGCTGGTCAACCCATTTGTTCGCCGCATAGAGCGAATAATACATCGGGTCCGCCGCGTGGGTCGCGTAAGTCCCGGTCTTCGAGGTCAGGTCGATCACGCTCTTCTGGCGGATCTGTGCCGGGGGAATCTTCTCAAAGCGCAGGTTGATGCCGGTCAGCGCCTTGAACTGCGGCTCGAGCGAAATGAGGTTGTCGAAGTAGCTCGCGGGAATCACCGCTACCGTGATGGATTCGCCTTCGGCCTGCCGCCAATTGATCTTCGCGGACTGGTACGGTTTCAGATCGGCGTCCTGCGCCGATGCCTGGCGCAGCACGGCCGGACCGAATCCGATCAGCGCTGCCGCGGCCGTAGTCGTCTTCAGAAATGTCCTTCGCGTAGGCTTGTACGACTTCATTTCCCGTCCTCCCTGTTTCCGGCTTTGCCGCCGATTAAGTTAGGACGTTTCGGCAAATGTTATAACAAGTCAAGCCGGTCGCTTCGCACCTGCACAATACCGGGCAAAAAATGGAGCAACCCGATCACGATCAGAACCAGTAGCGCCAAGCGTAGATCAGCGTCATTGCAACGCCCAATGCGATGACGATCATGCGGACGATTCCTGCGGGCAGGATTGCGATAAGCCGCCCGCCGAGAACTCCGCCGCCTACCGCTCCTGCCAGCATCACCAGTGTTTCCGGCCATCGGATCACACCCTGCAGGATGAAAATCGCAATGGTCGCAAGGCTTGTGGCAGACGCCAGCAAATTCTTGAGTGCATTTGTGGCGCGAACGTCTTCCCGGCCGGTGATGCTCAAAACCGCTAGCAGCATGACCCCGAGGCCCGCGCCGAAATAGCCGCCGTAAATAGTAACGGGCAGCATCAGCGCGGCGCGCGCACCAGCATTCCGGCCGGTCGGCGTGCGCATCAACATCGTTTGAATGCGGCGTCCAAACGCAAAAATAAATGTCGCCAGCGCGATGAGCGCCGGGACCAGAAGAACGAAAAGCCTCTCCGGTGTAACCAACAGCAAAATCGCACCAAGCGTGCCGCCAAGAACCGCAGCCGCGATCGTCAGGGCGAGCGGCCCGTCGCGCGCGGGTAGACGTTTCCGGTCGGCAAGAGCAGCAAAGAGATGTCCTGGCGTCACCGCTAGTGCGTTCGATGCGTTGGCAATGACCGGAGGCAAACCGGCAGCAATCATCGCCGGAAAGGTGATCAGCGTGGCACCGCCCGCGATCGCATTGACGACACCGCCAGCAATGCCGGCGCCAAACAGAAGCGCGGCGATCGCTAAATCCATTCTTCCCACCCTTTCAAGACCTGCGATGCCTACCGGCATCTAGGCGCGATGGGCAAGCCTGCTTTCGATATGCGCGTCAAGCTCCTGCGAAACCGAGGGTTTCACGAGAAGACCGAGCTTGGTTCGCCGCCAGAGAATGTCTTCCGCGCTTCGCGCCCATTCTTCATCGATCAGGTAGTTCACTTCCGCTTCGGTCAGTCCGGCGCCGAAATCTTTTCCGAGGTCGGCCGCGTTTTGCGCGTTGCGCAGGAATCTTTCCGCGCGCGTTCCGTAGCACCGCGCATAGCGGCGCACCGTCTCGTCAGTCAGGAAAGGCCATTTCTTGCGCAGCGTGGCGACGAGCGTTGTCACCTCGGCAAAGTCGCCTCCCGGCAACGGCGCATTCGCCGTCCAAGGCTTACCGCGGCGGCCGATCTCTTGCTCGACGCGCTCCAGCACCGCCTCGGTCAGCCGCCGGTAAGTCGTGATCTTGCCGCCGAAAATATTGATGAGCGGTGCGCCATCGACTTGCTGGTCCTGCAAGACATAATCGCGAGTCGCCTCCTGCGCGGCGGTGGCATGATCGTCGAACAGCGGGCGCACGCCGGAATAGGTCCACACCACATCCGCGCTCGTGATCTCGCGCTTGAAGTATTCGCTCGCGGCCGCGCAGAGATAGTCTATTTCCTCTTTCGATATTTCGATCGCGCCGAGATCGCCGTGATAGTCGCGGTCGGTCGTACCGATGAGCGTGAAGCGATCTTCATAAGGAATGGCGAAAATGATGCGCTGGTCGGCATTCTGGAAGATGTAGCAGCGGTCGTGTTCGAACAGCTTCGGCACCACGATATGGCTGCCCTGCACCTGCCGCACGTTCTTCGGATGCTCGTGACCGGGCAGCACGCCGATAACGTGATCGACCCAAGGCCCCGCCGCATTGATGAGCAGACGCGCCCTCGCCTCGCTCTCCGTACCGGTTTCCCGGTCCCGCAGAAGAACGACCCAAAGGCCCTTCTCCACGCGCGCGGAGACCACCTGCTTTCTGGTCTCGATGATCGCCCCGCGATCGGCCGCGTCCCGTGCGTTCATCACGACGAAGCGCGCGTCATCGACCCAGCAATCCGAATACTCGAAGCCTTTGGTGAAGCCTGCCTTCAACGGCACGCCCGCGGCGTCGCGCGTCAGGTCGAGCGTCTTCGTCGGCGGCAATTTCTTGCGGCCGCCAAGGTGATCGTAGAGAAACAGTCCAAGACGCAGCATCCACGCAGGCCGCAACCCCTTGGCGTAAGGCAGCACGAACCGAAGCGGACGTACGAGATGCGGGGCATTGCGCCAGATCACCTCGCGCTCGGTCAGGGCCTCGCGTACCAGCCTGAACTCGTAGTGTTCGAGATAGCGCAAGCCGCCGTGAATGAGCTTGGTCGCTTTCGAAGACGTACCGCTGGCGAGATCGTTCATCTCGGCAAGGCGCACGCTGTAGCCACGGCCCGCGGCATCGCGCGCGATACCGCAGCCGTTCACGCCACCGCCGATTACGAAAATATCGACAGGATTCGCCGTTTCATTCATCGGAGCCATTTGCCGAGCGGCGCGAAATCCCGCAAGTCCGGAATTTCGCCAAGGCCCGGTGCGTCGGTAAGCGTACACATTCCGCTATCGAGCTTGCGGAGCGGACCGGCCAATTCGTCGCGCAAGGGATTGGGATTGGAATCGATTTCAAGCAATCCGTTTCCTCCGGCTGCCGCGAGCAGGTGAGCCGAGGCAAGCAACCCCACGCCGCCGCCGAGCCAGTGCGGACAAAAAGTAAGACCGGCGTCCCTCACCCGATCGGCCACACCGAGACAGCGCGAAAAGCCACCCCATTTGCCGAGATCCGGCTGCACGTAAGCAAGCACGCGGGCGGCGATCGCTTCGTCAAAGGCTTTATCACTGGACAGGTTCTCGCCGGCAGCAAGCGGAATCTTCGTGGTTTCGGCAAGCGAAGCCCAGGCCTCCCACGGCTGATCGGCCCGGATCGGTTCTTCCAGCCAGCGCAGGCCGAAGCCTTCCAGCCGCGGCGCGCATTCTTTTGCCTGCGCCAGTGTCCATGCCTGATTGGCATCGGTCATCAGGGTCGCGTCATCGCCGAGCACTGCACGCAGCGCTTTCAGGTTTTCCACGTCGCGCTCGATGCCGAAGCCGACCTTGAGCTTGAAATTGCGATGGCCTTCGCTTTGGCGCGTCAGCGCGAGCCGCTCGGGCCGGTCGGGATTGAGCCCGCTGGCATAGGTGCCAATTCTGGGAGACGTGCCGCCGAGCAACTTCCACAACGGCTGCTTCCGCTTGCGCGCCGATAGATCCCACAACGCGATATCGATGCCGGCAATCGCCTGCGCGAGCGGACCATACTCTCCGGTCTGGATCGCGAGCACCGCCATCGCCTCGCTCATGTCATCGAAGGCGGCGGCAGGCGTTTCAAAACGCTTACCGACCAGCCGGGGGCTGAGCGCGCTTTCGACCAGCCTCGCGCGATGCTCGGCGCCCACGGAAGGAAAATTGCACCACACCTCGCCCCAGCCCACGGTGCCGTCTTCATCGGTGATCCGGACGAAGAGTGCCGGGCGATCCGGCATGATCCCGAATGAAGTCTGCACGGGCGTTGCCACCGGATAGCGGAAGACCAGCGTTTCCACGCTTTTCGGCGCGACCGGGGCGCATTCGATTGTTCTGGCGTTCAAGGTTTCAGATCCATTTCAAGACGTATGTAGTCGCCGCGGTAAGTAACCTCACCGAGATAGATAACCGTGCCGTCGGGGGCCGCGCAAACCCGGCGCACTTCTGCGACCGGCGTATTGACCTTCACGCCAAGATGGCTGGCAACATCCATATCGGCGGTGCCGATGGCAATGGTCTGGCTCGCGCGCGCAATTTCGATACCGGGAATATCGAGCAGCACGGGAATGATGGTTTCCTTCCGAAAGCGCGCCGATGCTTTCTTGAAGATGCGCTGATCGACATAAATCGAAATCACACAATAGCGCTCGCCCTCGCGCGAATGCACGCGCCGCATGAAATGATAGGACGGCGCGGCGTGACCATCCTCCGCAGTCAGACGCGGCATGGCCGACGACTGCTCGATCAGCGTGAGCTGCGGCTTGTCGTTGCGATAGACGTCCGCGAGATCGCGTAGCGTCATGCCGAGACGCAGCGAAGGCGAGCGCTGCGGCACGGAATTGACGTAAGTCCCCCGCCCGCGCTCCGGCGACACCAGCCCCTCGCGCGCGAGCAGATTGATCGCCTGCCGGACGGTTACACGGGCGACGTCAAACTCGCGGGTGAGTTGTTCGATGGTGGGAAGCGCCTGCCCGGGCGTCCAGATGCCGCGCGAAATCCGCCCGCGGAACAGGTCCGCAAGCTGCGCGTAGCGGGGTACCGGACTATCGCCAAATGATCTGTGCACGGCTGCTTGTGCTAAAAGTTCTAACTATAGTACTATTAAGCCGGGAGGCAGACAAGTCGATGCTCAAGCGTGCTGCACTTATTATTGCGCCGTGGCTGGTCATTGTCGGAATCTGGTACGCGCTGGCCTATTCCGGACTGATCAACGAGGCGTTGATTCCAAAGCCGCATGTCGTTGCCGCCCGCTTCTGGGAACTGCTGACGCAGGCGCGCCTTCCGCTCGATATCTGGATGTCGACACAGCGCGTGTTTCTCGGCGTCGCTGCCGGGATCACACTTGCGGTTCCGGTCGGCTTCGTCCTCGGCTGGTACCGGCAGGTGCGCACTTTCATCGACCCCCTGATCAACTTCTTCCGCGCGCTACCGCCGATTGCGCTCATTCCCCTCGTCGTCGTCTATTTCGGCATCGGCGAAATCGCGAAGGTCGTCATTCTGTTTTACGCCTCGTTCTTCGCCGGCGTGATCGTCATGTATGAAGGCATCGCGCAGATCAGCCCGATCTATGTTCGCGTCGCCCGCACCTTAGGCGCCACCGACGGTGAAATCTTCCGCAAGGTCATTATCCCGCTGACGGTCCCGCATATGCTCACCGCGTTGCGCGTGGCACTCGGCGTCGCCTGGGCGACCCTCGTCGCCTCCGAACTGATCGCGGCCCAGCAAGGCCTCGGCGCGTTGATCCAGAATGCGTCGTCATTCTTTCAGCTCGACATCATCTATGTCGGGATCATTTGCATCGGCTTCATCGCGCTGGCGATGGATCTGGCGATCCGTGCTTTCACGAAGCGGCTCGTCTCGTGGCAGGAGCGTATCGCGTGAAGCCCCCTGCTCGCATTTCCTTCGAGAACGTCGCGCTGGAATTTGCCGGCAAGAATGGCCCCGTCCGCGTGGTCGACAACGTCTCCTACGAGATCGGCAACGGCGAGTTTGTTTCGATTATCGGCCCGTCCGGCTGCGGCAAGACCACGATGATGAACATGGTCGCGGGCTTCCTGCAGCCCACGAGCGGCAGCGTCAAAGTCGACGGCAAGGTGGTCACCGGCCCCGGTCCCGACCGCGGCGTGATCTTTCAGGAGTACGGCGTATTCCCCTGGCTCACCGTGAAGGACAACATCGACTTCGGCCTCACGCTTTCCGCAAACCGGAAGCCGAAAGCCGAGCGCGAGGAAATCTGCAATCGCTATATGAAGCTGATGGGCCTCAGCGACTTCGCCGATGCTTTTCCGAAGATGCTGTCCGGCGGCATGCGGCAGCGGCTCGCCATTGCCCGCGCCTACGCGGTCAAACCGCAGTTTCTCTTGATGGACGAGCCGTTCGGCGCGCTCGATGCGCAGACCCGCGCGCATATGCAGGATTTGCTACTGCAGGCCCTGCAAACCGAGGGCAAGACCGTGATGCTGATCACGCATTCGGTCGAGGAAGCGGTTTATATGTCCTCGCGGATCGTGGTGATGACCGCGCGCCCCACACGGATTCGCGAAATCATCGAAGTCCCATTTCCTTATCCGCGTGATGCATCGCTGCATGAGGATCCATTGTTCGGCCAGCTGCGCTCGCGCGTTCGCAGCCTGGTAATGCGGGAATACGCCGCCCAAGCGCGCCAATCGAGTGAATGAAAACCAGAACCAGGGAGAAAGTGATGAGTCTGAAGAGGAGAACCTTTCTGCAAGGCGCCGGCGCGGTTGCCGGTCTGTCCGTGCTCGGCGCGCCCGCCATCGCGCAGAGCAAGACCAAGGTGAAGGTCGGCTATCTGCATACGCCGGCCGTTGACGGCCAGATCTGGACCGGGATCAATAACGGCAGCTTCGGCAAACAGGGCCTCGACCTGGAAATGATCCAGTTCACGACCGGCCTCGAACTGTTCCAGGCCATGATCGGCGGCAGTCTCGACGTGCTGGCGACCGGTGCGGTGATCTCGAACTTCCCTGCGCGCGGCCAGGGTAAAGCGTTCCTCATCAACAACGTCGAATTCGCCACTGCGCAGCTCTGGGTGAACGAGAGCATCAAGAGCTTCGCCGACCTCAAGGGCAAGAAAATTTCGACCACCACCGGCACCACCGCGCACGTCTTCCTCGACAACGCGCTGCGTGCAAACAAGATCGATCCCAACGACGTCGAGATCGTGAACCAGCGCATGGCGGAAGCGGTGACCTCCTTCATCTCCGGCGCGGTGCCGGCAGTAGCGCTCTGGGTGCCGTTCGACGTGACCGTGAAGGCGAAGGCGAAAGGCGTGCGCAAGCTCGTCGACGCATCGGCCTATTATCCGCAGGCGGCCATCGTGGGCGGCTGGGCAGCGCGCAACGACTACTACGACAAGAACCGCGAGACCTGCCAGAAGATCATCCGTGGCTGGCAGGAAGCGAACGACTACCTGATCGGGCCGAAATCCGCGGAAGCGGTCGCTGCACTCCAGAAGTCGCAATATCCGCAGGTGCCGCTTCCCGACTTCCAGGAGCAGTTCAAAGCCTCGCGTTATTTCGGCTCGGTCGAATGGCGCAAGCTCTACGCAGACGGCACGGTCACCAAGTGGCTGCAGCAGGTCAGCGACTTCTTCGTGAAGTTCGGCAAGATCCAGAACGCGGTTCCTGCAAACCAGTATTTCGATCCGAAACTCTTCATCGAAACGATCAAGGTTTGATGCAGGAATACGACTATATCGTCGTGGGGGCCGGTTCGGCGGGATGTATCCTGGCGAACCGGCTTTCCGCCAATCCGGATGCGCAGGTTCTCTTGCTGGAGGCCGGCGGCCCGGACCGGAATTTCTGGCTGCGCCTTCCGGTCGGCTACTACCGGACAATCTACGACACCCGCTTCTCCCGCCTGTTCGATACCGAGCCGAGCGAAGGCAGCGGCGGCCGGAACGTGGTCTGGCCGCGCGGCAGGATTGTCGGCGGCTCTTCTTCCATCAACGGGCTGATCTTCATTCGCGGCCAGCGTGACGATTTCGACGATTGGGAAAAGCTCGGCGCGAAGGGCTGGTCGTATCATTCGGTCCTGCCGTATTTCAAAAAGATCGAAAGCTACAGCGGCGGCGAGAGCCAGTATCACGGCTCCTTCGGCGAAATCGGCGTCTCCGATCTGCGCAACGAGAACGCATCCTGCGCCGCTTGGATCGAGGCGGCGACGCAATTCGGTCTGCCGCGCAATCCAGACTTCAACGCCGAGAGTACCTATGGCGTCGGCGCGTACCAATTGAGCATCAAGAACGGCTGGCGCTCCAGCTCGTCGCGCGAATTTCTCAACCCCGTGCGCGGGCGTAAGAACCTCCACGTCGTCACGAACGCGCTCGCAAGCCGCGTGTTGTTCAAGGGCAGCCGCGCCACCGGCGTCGAGTTCATCCGCAACGGCAAACGCGAAGAGGTTCGCACGCGCAAGGAAGTCATCCTTTCGAGTGGTTCGCTGCAGTCACCACAACTGTTGCAGCTTTCCGGCGTCGGCCCCGCCGATCTCCTGCGCAGGCACAGCATTCCGGTCGTCGCCGATCTTCCCGGCGTCGGCGAGAATTTGCAGGACCACTATCAGGTGCGGACCATCGTGAAGCTGAAGACCGGGGACTCGCTCAACGACGCCGTGCGCAATCCGATCAAGCTCGCGGCTATGGGTTTGCAGTGGCTATTCGGAAACCGCGGCCCCCTCACCGTCGGCGCCGGTCAGGTCGGTGGCGGCGCCTGCACGCAATATGCGCAGAACGGACGGCCCGATATTCAGTTCAACGTCATGCCGCTCTCGGTCGATAAGCCCGGCGAACCCTTGCACAATTACTCCGGCTTCACCGCCTCGGCCTGGCAGTGCCACCCGCGCTCGCGCGGCACAGTAACGATCCGCTCAACCGATCCAGCCGAGCAACCGCGGATCGAGCCTCGGTATCTCTCCGAGGAGATCGATCAGAAGACCATCGTCGCGGCACTCGAGATCATGCGCGATATCTACCGGCAGCCGGCGTTCCGCGATTTCTGGAGCGAGGAAGTCGTGCCGGGGGCGCAGGCGAAAACTTACGAGGATCTGCTCGCCTTCGCGCGAAACGGCGGCGGGACGGTGTTTCACGCCGTCGGCACCTGCCGCATGGGTAGCGACGATCGGGCCGTCGTCGATCCGAGCTTAAAAGTTCGCGGCGTAGAAGGATTGCGCGTCGCCGACGCTTCGATCATGCCGACGATCACATCCGCCAATACCAACGCCGCTTCGCTGATGATCGGCGAGAAGGCCGCAAGCCATATCCTCAACGGCTAGATGGCTTTTAAGAACTCCGCGCGGATCGAAGCGCCAGCTGGTCCGGGCCGGAACGCCTACGATAAGGCGCGGCAACGGCCTGCTCCACTGAGACGAGAGTATTCCTTCGAGATCGCGAACCTTCATGCCGACACCCTGACCGAACGACAGGGCACTCCAGTGATGCCGACCGCACGAGCAATAGCTTCGAGGCGCAGTCTATGGCTGACAGCATACGCAAAAAAACCGGCTTCCCGAGAGACGGTCTGCCTCCGAAAGCCGGCTCTTATTCCGGGGCGTCCGCACGCGAAGCGCGCGCCGCTGCTACTGCTTCTTGCCGTCCTTGTCGTATTGCTTGAGGAAGGCAGTTAGGTTGGCAATTTCCGTATCGTTCTTGATGCCAATGAACGCCATACGATTGCCCGGCATGAAGGCTTTCGGATCCTTGATGTAGGTTGCGAAGGTCTTCTCGTCCCAGACAACGCCGGAATTCTTGTTCGCGTCGCTATATTTAAAGCCATCGATGGTGCCCGCCTTGCGGCCGAAAAGGCCGTTCAAAACTGGGCCCACGCCATTCTTCGCATTCTCGCCGACGGTGTGACACGCGCGGCACTTGTTGAAGGACTTCTGCCCGTCGGCAATATCCTGGGCATTGGCAAGACCCGCGAGCGCCGAAAGCATGGCGGCCAGCGGAAGCGTTATGATCAGAGTTCGCATGATTTTCCTTCGGCGTTTTCTTAGTCACGAAAACCGGCACGCTCCGATATTGCGAAGCGCGCCGGACTCTTTTTTGTTTCTCTAGCCAAACATGTCTGCGGAGATTGCGCTGTACCAGCCCATGTTTTCCACCTGGGTGGCCTTGCGCAACTCGGCGGATTCTCCGGTCTTGGAGATAAAGGTTTCGACTGCGGCGATCTTGCCGTCCTTGGCTTCATAACGGCCACCGACCTTCACGGTGTCGTCTGTTTCGATCAGACTCCAGCACGTATTGGCGTAACGTGCCGGGAAAGTATCCGACTTCGTCAACTCGCCGCGGATCATCAGCGCCGCAACCTTGGCCTGGCTGTTGGCGGAGAACGCCGACTTCGGCATGTCACCGGCGATGCATGCGTCACCGAGCACGTAAATGTTCGGATCGACGGCCGACTTCATGTTGGTCGGATCGATCTGGCAAAAGCCGCCGGCATTGGCGAGCTTGGCGTCGAGCGCGATGGTGCCAGCCGTCTGCGCCGGGATCACGTTGACGAGCGCGGCTTTGTAGGTCTCGAAGCCGGTAACGACGGTGTTGGTCTTCGGGTCCACCGATTTCAGGCCGTCATGCACCTTCGGCCCGAGCCATTCGACCATGCCCTTGTAGTATTTCTCCCAGCCTTCCTGAAACAGGCCCTGCTTGGAGAAATTTTCCTTCGGATCGATGACGATGATCTTGCTCTTGTTCTTGCCTGCGGCCTTCAACGCATGCGCCATCATCGAAACGCGCTCATAGGGCCCCGGCGGGCAACGGTAGGGATTGGGCGGGGCTATCATCACGATCAGGCCGCCGTCCGGCACTTCGTCGAGCCGCTTTTTGAGCAACAAGGTTTGCGCGCCGGGCTGCCACGCATGCGGCATGACCTCTTCGTGCTCCTTGCCCCAGCCGGGAACGGAATCGTATTTCAGCGCGATGCCCGGCGAGATCACCAGCCGGTCGTAGGAAAGCCGCGATCCGTCCGCGAGCACGACTTCCTTCTTGTCGCGATCGATCGCCTTGGCCCATTGGTGATTCATCTTCACGCCGTAAGCGGAAGCGACCTTCTCGTAGCCATGGGTGATCGAGTCGTAACTGCGGAAGCCGCCAAGATAGAGATTCGAATGGAAGCAGGTCTGGTAGCGCTTCAGCGGCTCGACCAGCGTGACGTCGATCGCGCCCTTGCTGTCTCTGGCGATATATTTGGCAGCCGTGACGCCGCCCGCGCCACCACCGATCACCACCACTTTCGGCTTGGCCTGGCCGAGCACACCAGCCGTTCCGAATGCCGATACACCGGCGACTGCTGCCGACGTCTGCAAAAACCTTCTACGTGTGAACTGGTTCATCTCCCGCTTCCTCCTTCTGTTTCGTTGTCCGGCAGCGTCTGCCGTTCTTTTTATTCTACCCGCTACAGCACTCGTACTATTACTTTCCTTCGCCTTCAAAGTACGCCGCCAGAGCGGCGATTTCCTCATCCGTCAAACGGGACGCGATGGTCCGCATCACCTCGTTGTCGCGCTCCTTCGCCCGATAGGATTTGACCACGGCAACGAACTGATCCCTGGGCCATCCGACGATGGCGGGAATTCCAGCCGAGGCACCCGAGAGCTGATGACAGGACGTGCATTCGGACGCGAGATACTGCCCCAGTGCCTTGTTGTCGGCGTAGACCTGAGGCGCAAAAAGTACGGTGGCGATGCAGGGCCCGAACCGCCAGCACCGCAGCGCGCGACAGGCGCTTCCCTTCTGCGGCTTTGTCCGGGCTGTTGTCTCCTTCATCAATCGACCTTCGGCGCGTTCTTGTTCTCTTCGGGGGTCACGTCGATGGCGCGTGCCTTGTTGAGCACCGTAACTTCCTTCTTGCAGTTGGTCATACAGACCTTTTTGTTCCAGAACGCCTTTTCCGCTTTTTCGCGATCGTCGTCATAAAACCCTTCCGCGTTCGGAAGTTTTACCTTGCCGAAATTCTCTTTCGAAAGAACGAAATCGTCGGGAACGATATTATTCATATTCAGAAGAAAGGCGACGATCGCATAGGTGTCGTCCGCACTCAGGGACTGCGCGTTGCCGTAAGGCATGGCGCGGCGGATATAATCATAAACGGTGGACAGGTAAGGCCAGAACGAGCCGACCGTTTTTTCTGGCCGATCCGACTTCAACGAGTTGAGACCACCGGCCAGCACCGGCCAGCGTCCTGCGCCTTCGCCGAACTCGCCATGACACGACGCGCATTGCGCAAGAAACAGTTCCTCCCCCTGCTTCACGCTGCCTTTGCCCGGCGGCAGGCCCTGCCCATCCGGCCTCACGTCGATGTCCCAGGCCGCAACTTCCTCAGGCAGCGCGACGCGGCCGAGATTGAGCTTTTGCGCGGCGACTGGATACGACAAGAATGCAAGCGCCAGAACCGCGCAAAGGATTTTAAGAGACTTCGACATTTTCGGTCTCGCCATTCTTGTGCACCAGCCAGGTCTGGATGCCGTTATTATGGTAGATTGAATTCACGCCGCGCACTTTGCGCAGTTCTTCTTTCGTCGGCTGCACGTAGCCGGTGGAGTCGAAGGCGCGCGACTGCACCAGCAGTTCCTCGCCACTCCAGTTGATGTCGACATAAAAGCGCGTCAGCGACATCGGCAGCACCGGACCATCGATCCGCGCGGTGCTCCAGTTCTTGCCACCATCGATCGAGACATCGACCCGCGTGATGTGACCGCGGCCGGACCAAGCGAGCCCGGTAAGAACGTTCGGCCCTTTGTGCTTGAGCGGCGCCTGCGGGCTCGGATTGGTAACGACCGATTTTGCATCCATCACATAAGTGAAGCGGCGAGATTTGCCGTCCGCGAGCAGGTCCGTGTATTTCGAAGTTTCCTCGCGATGCTGCCATGGCTCGTCGCCGACCTTGATGCGGCGCAGCCACTTGACCCACATATTGCCTTCCCAGCCCGGCACCACGATGCGGAGCGGATAGCCCTGCTCCGGACGAAGCGCCTCGCCGTTCATGCCCCAGGCGACGATGCAATCCTTCAGCGCCTTCTCGAGCGGGATCGAGCGTGTCATCGCGGCGGAGTCCGAACCCTCCGCAAGGATCCATTTCGCGTTGGTCCGCACGCCCGCCTGATCGAGCAAAGTCTTCAGCGGAATGCCGGTGTACATGACGTTGTGCACCATGCCGTGCGTATATTGGCAGCCGTTCAACTGCGCGCCGCGCCACTCCATGCCGCTGTTGGCCGCACACTCCAGGAAATAGATCTTGTTCACGCGGCCGGGGAAACGCTTGAGATCTTCCATCGTGAACACGAGCGGCTTGTCGACGAGGCCGCTGATCATCAACCGGTGTTGCGCCGGATCGATTTCGGCGATGCCGCCGTGGTGACGCTCGAAGCACAACCCGCTCGGCGTGATGATGCCGTCAAGCTCGTGCAGCGGCGTGAAGTTTACGGAGGACTCGCGGCTGGCCGTGAGCCATTCGACGTCTCGCCGCACGACATTCTTCTCGAATTTGGACGGCGAGCCGTAAGGCCGCGCAGCGACGCCATCGCCGAGATAACGCGACCAGTCCGGCAATTCGGTAATTGCGGGATCGGGCTTGGTCGGCGATTGCGCCAGAGCCGGCATCGACGTAGCAACGGCAGCGCCGGCAAGACCGGCTGCGGTCAGAAAGCGTCTGCGGTCCAGCGTCTTGCCGGAAGTGCCACTGGTAACGCGTTCATTGCCGCGAACCTGATCGGTACTCTTGTGCCTGAGATCCATAGCTCACCTACGTTCCGGAAATGCGGACACTGCTGTTCGGCTCAATGCGAACGGTTTTGACTTGCGAGAGGTATTTCTCGACGACCTCCCAGATCGGCGGGCCTTCGACGTTCTGGTTCACGCTCGCCCAGCCGGAGATCGCATAAGACTTGCCGGCTTCGATCGGCTTGTTCGAAGCAAGATGCGTGAGGCCGGTTATCCTGCTGCCCATGCTCTTCGACACGTCGATCGAATAGCCAAGGCCGCCGACGCGAACCATGTCGCCGCCCGCCTGGAAATATGGATCGGGGTGGAAAATGTTGTCGGCAACATCCTCGAGCATCACCTTGATCTGTTCGCCGGTCATGGTGGTGCGGTAACAGGCCGGATAGGTAATGGCGGTGGCGTTCGCGATCGCCTCGAAGGTGATCGGATCGCCGGGAAGAAGCGAGCCGCCCCAGCGGAAACCCGGAGAGAGCGCGAGTTCGGTATCGCGCTCCTTCATCATCGCCTGACAGATCAGGTCGTCGAAGGTGCCGTTGAAATTGCCGCGGCGGTACAGGAGCGATTCCGTTCTCGCTATCTCGCGCGACAACACGGCCTTGAACGGCGCACGAATGGTTTCGACCAGCGCCTTCATCTCGGCATCCGGCGCAATCG
Source organism: Pseudomonadota bacterium (assembly GCA_963205465.1). Lineage (GTDB taxonomy): Bacteria > Pseudomonadota > Alphaproteobacteria > Rhizobiales > Xanthobacteraceae. The sequence continues at coordinate 16,653 of CAUJKG010000020.1, forward strand.
CATCCGAGAAGACCGGCATCAGCTTGTAGCGAACGCCCGCGACCTTCTTCTGCCTCACCTCGATATCGAGGCGAGCAAGGAATTTTCCGTGAGACCCTGCGCCCACCAGCACCGTATCGCCGACGCGCACCAGGTCCGGCACTGCGTCATGGGTATGCGCCGTCAGGATAATATCGATGCCTTTGACGCGGCCCGCGAGCTTTTTGTCGATATCGAAACCATTGTGGGACAAGAGCACTACGACATCGGCGCCTTCGGCCCGCGCCGTCTCGACTTCCTTCTGTAACTCGGCTTCACGTAGCCCGAACTCCCAGTCCGGTATCATCCACCGCGGATTGGCGATCGGCGTTCTCGGCATGGCCTGCCCGATCACGTCGATCCGCGCACCACCTTTTTCGTAAGACTTGCGCGCGGCGAACACCGGCTCCTGCCATTCAAGGCTGCGGATATTCTGCGCAAGAAATGCGAAAGGCGCCTTGTCGGTGATTTCCTTCACGCGGTCTGCGCCGAGCGTGAATTCCCAATGACCGACCATCGCGTCCACGCCGAGCTTGACCATGGCGTCGACCATGTCCTGCCCTTTGGTCTGCATGGAAGACCAGCTGCCCTGCCAGGTGTCGCCGCCGTCGAGCAAGAGCACGTTATCCGCGCCGCGCTCGGCACGAATCATTTTCACGAGCGTCGCGATGCGATCGAGACCGCCCATGCGGCCGTAGTTTTTCGCGAGCTGCGTGAAGTCTTCAGCGGTCAGCGCATAGGCATCCGCGCTGCCGGCCGCAATCTTGAAATAGTCGCGGAACGCCTTGTCGGTCAGATGCGGCGGCTGGCCCGCACTCTCTCCTATGCCGAGATTAACGGAAGGCTCGCGGAAATAAATCGGTTCGAGCTGCGCGTGGATATCAGTCAGGTAAAGGAGCGAAATCGAACCGAGCTTGTCGAATTGCAGGATCTGCTCTGCGGTCAGGCGTTGTTGCGCAGCCACACGCCCCAGAGAGCCAAGGCCGGAGGCGCCTGTCATGGCAGACGCCAAGGCGGCAGCCTGCAAAAAATCGCGACGAGATATCATTGGCAGAAACCGCTTTTCGGTTGCCTCAGTAAAGTCCGATTTGAATTTTGAAGGAGCCGCGCGAGCGGCTTCTACAACTGCTTACGCCAGCTGAATCTTGTTCGTTGAGACGTATTCGCTGCCGTCATCATCCTTCCAGACGAACTTGAACTCGCCCGCTTCGCTCACCTTGAAGTAGAACGACTGATACGGGTTCGCCGAGATCGCCGGATGCCAGTCCGATTCCAGGAAAGGCTTACCGTTGAACGACGCGGTAAAGGACTTGATGATCTTGCGCGGAATGACCTTGCCAGAAGAGTCTTTGCGCTGGCCGGATTCCATCTCATGCGAAATCAGAGTCTTGATCTCGATGACTTCTCCCGCCTTGGCCTTGGCGGGGACGCGGACTCGGGGTGTGGGATTGCTCATATCGCTACCGCTTTCTGAAAATGACTGGGCCCGCGGACTAACCGCCGCAACCGCCGATGGTCACTTTGACTTCCGACTTCGTCGTATGGAGGGAACCGTTCGACATCTCGGCGACACAGACGATGTTTTGCGTCGCGGCGAGCCGCATGCGGAACGATACCGCCGCCTTTCCGGAAGCCGGCGTGAAGCGATAGGTCACCACGCCCGGCAACGGATTGCCGTCGGCGAAAACATGGATCGCCTTGACATAATCCGCATCGGTCATCGGGCTTTCGACCTCGACGGTCACGGGCACGACTAGTCCGTTCTCCGCGATTTGCGGAACGTCGAGCTTGATCTTGCCCGAGCCGATTGCCTTGTCGCCGTAAAGCTTTTTGATCTCGGCTTCGACGGCTGCGGCGGTCGCTTGGGCAAGGTTAGGAATCACGAGCAGTAGCGGTGCGGTAGCCAATCCCGTAAGGATCTGGCGACGCGACGCAACCGGCTTGATTTGCGCCATTCGAGGTCTCCTTGGTGTTTCGCAGAGTCTGCTTGTAGCAGAACTAATTGTTACACATATTCTCATATTAAATTTTTCATATGTAAAGACCCCCTCGTCGTGTTAGGCGCTACTATCGAACAAATGCAGAGAAGAACGGTGTTGAAAGCAGCGATTGTCGGGCTAGCGCTTCTGGTTGCGCCGGTGGCGAGCGGGCTTTGCGGCACCCTTCGCGCTGCGGAACTCGTTATGTTCGAACACGCGGGCTGCCCCTGGTGCCAGATGTGGCATCGCGAAATCGGCCCGATCTATCCGAAAACCGACGAAGGCAAGCAGGCTCCCCTGCGCCGCATAACCCTCGCCCCGGCCATGAAGCTCGACTTCGTGCTTCGGGAACCGGTAGTAGCGACCCCGACCTTCGTTCTGGTAGAAAACGGCAAGGAAGTCGGCAGGCTTACCGGCTACCGGGACGACGAATCCTTCTGGGGGTTGCTCGGCGTTCTGCTGAAACAACTGCCGCCTGCGAGCTGAGTTTCATTTCGAGGACGACATGACTGGAATCGTATCGAAGTCGATCGAACGGGAATTGCGCGACGGCGCGGAATATTCCGACGAACTCGATCAGTTGATGCGAAACGCCCGCTCGGCGAGCGATTTTCTCAAGGCGCTTTCCCACGAAAGCCGCCTGTTGCTGCTCTGCCTGCTTGCCGAAGGCGAGCGCTCGGTGACGGAGCTTGAGAACATTCTTTCCCTGCGCCAGCCTACGGTTTCGCAGCAGCTTGCGCGGCTCCGCTTCGACGGCATGGTCACGACGCGCCGCGAAGGCAAGACGATCTATTACAGCATCGCCAATGACAACGTGCGGCAAGTCATATCGGTCATCTACAATATCTTCTGCGAAGTCCCGCAGAACAAGAAGCAAGAATAGCTTGCGCGTACGCGGTTCGCGTCACACCGAACGGACGAGCGAATGGAAGTCTCCCATGTATGGCTTGTTTCGCTGTGCGGATTTGCTCTTGGCGTCATTGCCGGTGCGGTAACGCAACGCTCCAGACTCTGTTCGTTCGGCGCAATCGAAGATGCCGCGGTCGCCGGCGACACCCGCAGACTGCGCGTGTTCGGATTGGCGCTCGGCGTCGCGGTTCTTTTCACGCAAGCGCTGATCGTTACAGGCTATCTTGAGCCGCTCAACACCACCTATGTCGCCAGCGGCCTGCCCTGGATCGGCCTGATCGTCGGCGGCCTCTTGTTCGGCCTCGGCATGGCATTGGTCGGCACCTGCAGCTTCGGTTCGCTGGTTCGTCTCGGCTCCGGCGACCTGCGCAGTCTCGTCGTCATTATCGTCTTTGCGGCAACGGCGCTGGCGGTGCTGCGCGGTGTTTTCGCCGATGTCCGGCTCGGGATATTCGAAGCGTTTCCGCTTCGCTTCGGTGCGAAGACCCAATCCGATTTGCCTTCTGTGCTGGCCGACGCGTTCCACACAAATCTTCGCCTGGCGCTCGCGATTGTTATCGGTCTTTCGCTGATTGCGCTCGCCTTCGCGCATCCCAAACTGCGCAAGTCGCCTCGCCTGCTGATTGCCGGTATCGCGCTCGGGCTTTGCGTCGGTCTTGGCTGGGTCGCGACGGCCGTGCTGGTCGACGAGTTCGCTGCGCCGCAACGACCGCAGAGTCTCACTTTCGTGGCGCCGGTAGCGCGGATGCTTTATGGCGCGCTCTTGTCACCATCGACTCTGCTGGAGTTTGGAGTCTGGAATGTCGTCGGGGTCGTTTGCGGCTCGTGGATTTCAGCACTGTATTTGAAAGAATTCCGCTGGGAGGCATTCGACGACCAGCACGAGATGCGGCGGCACCTCGGCGGCGCAGCATTGATGGGTATCGGTGGAATCCTTGCCGGAGGTTGCACCATCGGACAGGGGCTTACGGCCGGTTCGCTGCTCGCGCTATCCTGGCCGCTTGCGGTCGCCGGAATGATCATCGGCGCGAGGATAGGTATTGCGGTCCTGTTCGAAGGATCGTTTCGCGGCGTGGTGCGCCGCTTCTTTTAAAGTCCTGCGCAAAACGCATCTTTCCATTCGTATGTTTATATGTATTCTAATCCTGCCCAAGCAATAAAACTTGTTCTAATAAAAGAACTGGGCATGGAGGAAGCCACTCATGAAATTCGGGCGAATTGTGCTTGCCGTTCTTTGCGCGAGCTTTGCGCTGTCGAGCGCTGCGATCGCGCAGGACGACGCGGAAAAGGCGATTGAGCAATACCGCAAGAAGCTGAAGGAAGACCCCTGGAGCAACCCGGGACTCCTTGATGCAGACCGCGGCGAAGTCTTATGGAAAACGCCGCGCGGCCCGAACAATGTCTCGCTGGAGAAATGCGATCTCGGAAAAGGTCCGGGTGTCGTCGACGGCGCGTTCGCCGAACTGCCGCGCTTCTTCGAAGACGCCGGCAAGGTCATGGATGTCGAGACCCGAATCCTCTGGTGCATGGTGAACCTGCAAGGCTTCAATCGCGCCGACCTCGTCAAAAATCCGCATCCCGCAGGCGGCAAGCCGGTCAAGGAACTGGGCGCTATCGCGACCTATGTGGCGAACAAATCGAACGGCATGAAGTTCGCGGCCAAGCTCGACACGCCGCAGGCGAAGCCGGTCGTGAAACTGGGTGAAGAACTTTTCTTCCGGCGCTCCGGCCCGTTCGACTTCTCCTGCGCGAGTTGCCATTCCAACCCGGGCCAGCGCATTCGCCTGCAAGCCCTGCCCCATCTGTCGGACCCGAAAGAAGCGAGGATCGCGGTCGGCGAATGGCCGGGCTATCGCGTATCCAGCAGCCACGTCATGACCATGCAGCATCGCGTGTACGACTGCTATTGGCAGATGCGCATGCCGCGGGTCGAACTCGGCTCGGATGCGACCGTCGCCATCATCGCCTATCTCACCAAGCAGGCTGAAGGCGGTGAAATCTCCGCTCCCAGCATCAAGCGCTGATCCGGGAGCATGAACATGCGAAACATCTTCAACGCTGCCGTTCTGACCATTATTGCACTGGCTGCTCCCGGCGCTCTCGCGCAGCAGGCCGTCCCTTCCGCGGACGCCGCCATCGCCGCCGCCTTCGCGGCCGCGCCCGCCGATTGGAAAGACCGGCTCACGCCCGATCAGACGATGAAGGTCTGCTCCGAGCACAAGAACCATCCGCCCGCGAAGGAAGCGGAGGAAATCCAGAAGAGAGCGCAGGCTGCAATCGAATATCCGGCCGATGGCAAGTTTCTCGGCGACTGGAAGAAAGGCGAGTCGCTCGCCCAATCCGGTTACGGCCTTCGTTTCAGCGACTATCCGCCGACACGCCAGAACGGTGGCAATTGCTATGCCTGTCATCAGCTTGCCGCGCGCGAACTCAGCTTCGGCACCATTGGCCCGAGCCTTTTGAACTACGGCAAGCTCCGCGACTTCAAAGAGTCCGAAGTCAAAGCGCTTTACGAGCGCATTTACAATTCGCAGGCCGTCCTGCCCTGCTCCAACATGCCACGCTTCGGCGCGAATAAGATCCTTACCATCGATCAGATCAAGGATATCGTCGCGCTGCTGATGAGCCCCGACAGTCCGGTTAACAAATAGCGCGAGGCCGGAAGCCCGGCCAAAAAGAAACGCTCCCAAGAGAATTCGGCCTCACCCATCGGGTGCGGGCCGGATTGCTTTTTTCCGCACCGTCGAGAATTCTGCAACCTCGAGAAGGAGTGCATTATGAAAAACAGGCGCGAAGTATTCGGAGCGCTGATCGGCACCGGCGCGGTGCTGGCGGCGGGCTCTGCGGCCGCGAACCCGACCGCGCTCGATCTCAACAGTTTGAAGCGGGATACGGATATCGCTTGCCTCTATCACTGCGACTTCGGCAATCCCGCGCGCTTCTCGCAGATGCTCCAGAACATGCTCAACCACTATTCAGCTTATGACTTCGACCCGCTGAAGCTGAAACTCGTCATCGTCGCGCATGGCGCCGGCATCAAATTCTTCCTCGAAGACCTCGCTGACACGCCTTGGGAGAAAGAAAGCATCGACCCCGACCTCTACAAGCGCTTTACCGGAATCACAAAATACGGCGTCGAAGCCTATCTGTGCCGGATCACCTACCAGCGCCTGAAGATCGATCCGGCGAAGACGCGAAAGGACGCCTTCCTGAAATTCGTGCCATCCGGCGTCGCAACGGTCGGGGAATTGCAGACCAAGGGCTTCGGCTACCTGAAAGTGGGGTAATGCCTTTTCGGGATCATGTTCTAAAAATCCAGCTTGTCGCGGATCGCTTCAATGCCGGCCTTTGCGCAAGCCGCATCGGCGTCGCCGCCTGGCGCGCCGGATACGCCCACCGCTCCGACCAGCGCACCGCTTGCTTCCACCAGCACGCCTCCGCCAACAATCACAACACCGGGTAGATTGCGGATTCCGGCCTGCGGCGATCCTGGTTCCGTCCCGGTAACAAGCTCATGCGTGTTGGTCCGGAAACTCGCTGCCGTATATGCCTTTCCGGTCGCCGTGGTGACGGTGTGGGCGCCCGCAAAGCGATCGCGTAGCAAAACCTGCACGACGCCGAACCGGTCGGTGACGGCGACGGTGACCTGATAACCGCGCTTCTGACAATCCGCGAGAGCCGCGCGGGCAAGCTCGAGCGCGGTTCCGGGGCTGAGCGTCTTGTGCGTCACCAGTGCGTCTTCTGCGAGCGCAGGCTGCGCGGCAGCAAAAGATAGCGCGAGGATTCCAGCGAGCACGGACTTTTTCATGTTCTCTCCCTTCTCGGTCTGCAGACAGCAAGCAACATCGCAACAGGGTAACGAACCCAATCGAAAAAGCGAGCGTAGAAATACCGCGCCCCTAAGCGCGATCTCGGCCTAGCGAAAAGTCGAGAATTGCAGCGGTCCTGCCCGCGCAAAACAAAACCGGCGGAACGAGCAAACGCTCATTCCGCCGGTGAACTGAAAGTCGCTGGATCGTAACGATCGAGCGCTGTTCACCCCCGCAAGGTCACCTTGCAGGGCTTGATTTCCACCGAACCGAAAATCCCGGCAGCCGCGAACGGATCGCCCGCCACGAATTGCTCGACCGATGCACGGTCGGCGGCCCGGACGATCAGGAACGTGCCGGCGGAATTCTTCTCGTCGGCTGTCAGCGGACCACCGACATCGATCTGCACATTGCCATGCGTCTTCTTGAGGTAAGCGACGTGCGCTTCACGATGCTGGGCGCGAAGATCTTCGGCGCCCTGTTTGTCATGCGCGATAACGAGAAACGATAACTCGGACATTGCTGTTACACTTCCTTATCAGGCCATGCGCTTTTCGCCGGCCAGCACTTCAATGATCTTCTCGCGGAGCTGTACTTTCTCTTGCTCCGAAGTGTCCTTGGTCAGACGCGCTTCGAAAGCGATCTTCGCCGGACGATGAAAAACGACGATGCGATCGCCGATCTCGAGCGCCTCGTTGATCGAATGCGTGATGAAAAGCGCGGTATTATGGTTCTGCTTGGTGATACGGACGAACTCCGCACGCAGGTCACGCGCCGTCATTTCGTCGAGCGCGGAAAACGGCTCGTCGCAGAGCAGAAGTTCCGGCTGCACGGCAAAAGCACGAGCCAGCGATACGCGCTGACGCATGCCGCCCGACAAAGCGTGCGGATAGTCGTTTTCGTGCGCAGAAAGGCCGAGCCGAGCCAGCCATCCCTTGGCGATCTCGACCGACTCCTGCCGCGGACGGTCGAGAATTTCGAGACCCAGGAGCACGTTGTCGAGCGCGGTGCGCCAGGGCATCAGCCGGTCGTTCTGAAACACGATGCCGATACGTCCGCGGAAATATTCGAAATCCGTGAACGGGTCGTGCCCGTTGGTCCGCACCGTTCCGCTGGTCGGCGCGATAAGACCCGACAGCAGATTGAACATGGTCGACTTGCCGCAGCCGGTTTTACCGAGCACGGCGACGATCTCCCCTTTCGCGACGTTGAAGGTGAGATCATCGACCGCGACGAAGTCTCCGCCATCGGTCTGGCTTCGAAACGTCTTCCTGACGCTGGTGAACTCCACGACGTTCGTCATTACGCCCGCTCCGAAACCGCGCGGTAACGCAGGAAGTGATTTTCGAGGAAAGTCAAAATCTGCTGCATGACGAGCACAAACAGGACGAGTTGAAGCGTCCAGGCAATCGCACCGGCCATGTCGAACAGTTGCTGCTGGCGAAGCAGCTGATAGCCAACGCCGCCGGTCGCGCCGACGAGTTCGGCAACGACGACCACACGAGCGGCGTTACCGAGGTTGACGCGCCACGCCGTGATGATGTCGGGAATGAGCGTCGGCAAATAGAGCATACGAAAAAGCTGCATGCGCCGCGGCCGGAACGACAGCGTCATTTCGTAGAGGTCCTTGGACATCGAGCGGATCGCACCGAGGATCTGGAACGTGAAAGCCGGCAGCGTCGTCATCAGCATGATGAAGAAGATGCGGAATTCGACGCCGTGAAACCAGATGATCGCGATCACCACCCATGACAGCGCAGGAATGCCCTGGAGAAAGGTGAGAATTGGCGAGATGTAATTCTCGAGCGTGCGCGACGAGTAGAGCAGAAGAGCCAGGAACCCGCCGACCACGAATGCGCCCATGAGACCGCCGAAGATGCGGCCGGACGTCATCAGCACGTCGAGAAACATCTCCCAGGAGGTCAATATCTCCCATACGTATTTCGCGATGGCCGTGACCGGTGGGAACAGGAACGGCGGAAAGAAGAGCGACGCGATCTGCCAGATGGCCGCCAGCCCAACGAGGCTGGCGACCGCCTGGACGGCGCGTTTGTTGATGCCGAACGACATCATTTCAACGGCGTGGAATAGACCGAGCCGGCCGACGGCATGGTCTTGAGATAACCGTTCTCCATACCGGCCTTGTAGACCGCGTCGATCAGTTTGCGCTGTTCGCCTGCGCCCACGACGTTCATGCCGAGACGCTCATTGGCGCGGATCAGCGAAGCGAGCGACTTCTGGTCCTCGGGCGTAGATTTAGGAGAGATGAGTGCTGCCGCCTTCTCCGGGTTCTTCTGCACCCACACGGCCGCTTCCTTGTACGTCCGGTAGAGACGAGCGACCGCATCGGGATTGGCCGCGACCCAGTCAGCATGGGCTGCTACGCCAAGATAAGGAATCTCGGTGCCGCCGGAGAACTTCTTCCAGGTTTCGGCGAGCTTGAGATCGAGCGTGCGGATCGTGGACTTCTTGGCGAGCAGCAGCGTGTAAGCCGGCTCCCAGAGCTGGATCGCATCCGCACGGTCGGCAAGCGCATAACCGACCAGGCCGGGGGTTGCCGTGTTGACGACCTTGATCTTGGAAACGTCCACGCCCTGCTTGCGCGCAAAGAACTCGAACATGTTGTAGTTCGTGGTGCCGCGCGCGGCGGCGAGTTCCTTGCCTTCAAGATCCTTGAGCGTCTTCACGTTGTCGCGCGAGGTAACGACCGCACCCCAGAAGTCGAAGAGGTTGAACAGGTACGTCACCTTCAGACCGCGCGTATCGGCCAGGCCGACCGTGAGCAAGGCGGCGCTGCCACCGATCTTGAACTCACCCGAGTTGAACTGCGTCGCGTAAGCATCGGGCGTGCGCTCGTGGAACGTGATGTTGAGCCCGTTCTTCGCATCCAGCTTCTGATCCTTGATGATCGGCGGCAAAAAGGCGCCCAGCGACGGCGCACCAAACACGACGATCGAGAGATTAATCGGCGCTTGTGCCGCGGCCTGATGGGACGACACACCGGCGATCATGCTCGCCGCTATTGCCGCGACCGACAGTTTTCTGACCAAGTTTCTCATGATTTCAAAATCCTTCCCTGTGCCAAGTTAACGCGTTATTTCGCAGCTTACGCCGCTGCTTTTTGAATCTCTCCACGGAACGCCGTGAAGAACTTACCGATCAGATGTTTGGCAACGCCTTTCAAAATGCGCTGCCCAACACCTGCAACGAGGCCGCCGACATCGCCGGTGCCTTCGTATTTCATCACGACCTGCCCGCCCTCTTCGCGAAGCTCGAAGATCGCGTCGCCCTTGCCGGTGCCGAGCGTGCCGGCTCCTTCGACCTGAATCCGGCAACGCGACGGCGGCGTCTTCTCCGAGAGGCCGATCGCGCCTTCCATCGTACCGCCGACGGAAGCCACCTTGAGATTCAGTTCGATCTTGTATTGATCCGGTCCGGTTTCGGTCATCGACTTGCAGCCGGGGATGCAGCGCTGGAGCACCGCGGGGTCGTTCACCATGCTCCAGATCCGGTCGATGCTTGCTTCGAAGCGTTCTTCGCCGCCGATATCGAGTTTCACGTCACACCTGCTTGATACGGAAAAGTTGCGCGGCCAGACCGCCGTTGATCGACTTCGCTTCGCTTTCGCTGAAGCCCGCAGCCTTCACGAGTTCAAGCGGCTTGTCATCGCCGATCGGGAACGGCATGTCGGTGCCCAACATGATGCGGTCGATCCCGACAACGTCGGCAACAAAGCGCAACACGCGCGCGTCATGCACAAGCGTATCGACGTAAAGGTACCGCAGCGCCTCGTCCGGGCTGCCTAGGTTCGGCGTGATCGCAGCGTTACGCTTCAGGCGGCCGATAATGAAAGGCAGCCCCGAACCGCCCATGCCGACCACCACCTTCGCATTCTTGTAGCGAACGATGTGACCGGAATAGATCAGCCGGCTGACCGCCACCATCGCGTCGGTGATGCGGCCGACGCCATTGGCCATGCCGTAGTCGTGAACACGATGATCGCCAGCGTCGAAGCTCGGATGAATATGGATCACGGCGCCGGTTTCGTCGGCCGCTTTCCAGAACGGCTCGAGGTCCTCGGTATCGAGTACGCTGCCGACGCCGCGCGGAAGCGTGCCGATCATGACGCCCGGAAAGCCGTCGGACATCGCCTGCTTCAACACCTGAGCTGCCTTCGCGCCATCCTGCATCGGCACGGTCGCGAGCGGCACGAAGCGCTTGTGTTCGCCGGCCGCCGCGAGCAGCGCTGCATTGATCATCGTGCTCCAGGCGACACCTTCCTCGCCCGGAATTTCATAGCCGAACGAATCCACCCAGCCGCCGACCACCTGCAGATCGATCTGGTTCTGGTCCATCCATGCGATGCGGGCAGCAATATCCGTCAGCGGCTTCGAAACGGGCCGGGTCGGCTTGTTCCTGGCGAACGAGAACGCAAGGCTCGCGCCTTCCTCAATCATGCGAACCGAAGGAAATTTCGCCTGGTTCGCTTTCATGGTCTGGATGAGCGCGGGCGGAACCAGATGGCCGTGGGTATCGATAATCATTGCTTCATTTCCTTGCCGGCCTTCGCGCGCGCTTCCGCGATCGCATCGCCGAGTTTGGTGATCTTGAGCGGCAAACTGTTCATCTTGATGCCGAGAGGATGCAGCGCATCGTTGACCGCGCTTGAAATCACTGCAGGCGCGCCGAGATAGCCCGACTCGCCCGAGCCCTTCTGCCCGAACACGGTCAACGGCGACGGCGTCACCTGATGCACCGTTTCGATCTTCGGCACTTCGTGCGCCGACGGCAGCAGATAATCCATGAAACTCTGGGTCAGTAGTTGCCCTTCATCGTCATAGGCAAACTCCTCGAGCAGTGCCGCACCGATGCCATGCGCGATACCCCCTATGGTCATGCCATGCACGATCTTGGGATTGATGACCGTGCCGCAATCGTGGCCGATCATGTAGCGGCGAAACACCGGCTTCCCGATATCCGGGTCGATCGACATCAGCACGACGTGAAACTCGAACGAGAAACACGGATACATCTGAATGCGATCGTCATCGGTCGGCAACTTGCCGCCGTTCGGCACCTGCATCACATGTTGCGCGGTCAGCCCCGGCTCCATATCTTCCGGCATCCGGTAGAAGTGGCGGTGCGCGATCAGAACGACTTCGTTCCAGGTTCTCTTCTGCTCCGGGTTTTTCTTGCTGGTCATGGTGCCTTCGTCCCAGACCAGATCCTCAAGCGGAACGCCGAGATCGTGTGCGGCGATCGTCATCATCTTGCGCTTGAGTTTGTTCGCGGCATGGAACGCCGCGCCGCCCAGCATGATCGCCATGCGGCTGCCGACCGGGCTGTTCGACGGCATCACGTCGAGCGTATGGGCACGGCTGATGCGGATTTTTTCCGGGTCGATTTCCAGCGCCTCGCCAACCACGGTAGCGACAAGCGTCTCGTGCCCCTGCCCGGCGGAAGTCGTATGCATGGTTGCGGTGACAGTGCCGAGCGCATCCACGGCGATGCGACAGGAATCCATCCACGTCGTCGTCTTGTTCTGCCGGTTCAGCAAGGGCTCGAATGCCGAATTGCCACCGCTCGGCTCGAGGCAAGAGGCAATGCCGACACCTGCGAGCAGGCCTTCCGCGCGCAGGCGATCGCGCTCCGCATAAAGCGCATCCAGATCGACTTGTTTCACAACCTTGTCGACCAGTCCCGGATAATTGCCGCTGTCGTAACTCGTGCCGCTCGGGATGAGATAGGGAAACTCATGCGGCTGGATGAAGTTGCGCCGCCGCACCTCGAGCCGGTCGAGGTTCAACGCCCACGCGACCTCATCGAGCGCGCGCTCGATCGTGTAATTGGTCGGCGACTGACCGAAGGCGCGAACGGCCTCCTGCACGGTCTTGTTCGACGTCACCGCCATCGCACGATACTGCACGCTCTTGATCTTGTAGGGCCCGACGATGGCACCGATCGGCTTGCCGAGCTGGAACGGCGAACGGCCGGCATAAGCGCCAACGTTATCGAGTGCATCCATTTTCATGGAGCGAATGATGCCGTTGTCGTCGAAGGCAAGTTCGACGTCGAAATTGCGCTCCGGGCCATGCGCATCGCCGCCGCGCATGTTGTCGAGCCTATCCTCGATCAGGCGTACCGGGACGTTCAGCTTCTTCGAGAGATAACAGACCAGCACCGTCTGCTTGATGCCGCGCTTCACGCCGTAGCTGCCGCCGACATCGACGTCCTGATGCACACGGACCGCGTTCATCGGCAACCGCATCGCGGTTGCGATCTGATCGGCATATTTCGGCATCTGGATCGATGCCCAGACATCGAGCACTTCGCGCCAGGCATCCCATTCGGCGATCACGCCAAAGGTTTCGATCGGTACCGTCGAGCTGCGGCCCCATTTCTGGCTGAAGGAAAGCTTGCGCGGGCTCGCAGCGAAATCGCCCTCTACGTCGCCCCAGACGAAAGTCTTGTCGAGCAGAATGTTGCTGCCATGCGCGGGATGCACCGGCGGCGATTCTTTTTTGAACGCCTCTTTGCCGTCCACGACAAAGGGGAGCGGCTCATATTCGACCTTCACCTTCTCGGCGGCATCTTCGGCAAGCGCACGGGTGTCGGCGACGACCGCCACAACCCACTCGCCCACGTAACGGGCCTGCCCCACCGCAAGCGGATAGCGCTTCACTTCCGGCGTCGGCATGCCATTCGGCATCGGCTGCGTCGCCGCTGCAAGCTCGTCTCCGGTGAGTACGTAATGCACGCCCGCCATCTTCAGCGCTTCGCTGGCGTCGATGTTGACGATGCGCGCCGCCGGATGCGGCGAGAATACCACCGCGACATGTTTCATGTTCGGCCGCACGATGTCGGCGACGAAATTTCCTTTGCCGACAACGAAGCGGCGATCCTCGAGGACGCGGCGGTCGCTGGAGATATAGCGGAACTTGCCTTTTGCAGCGCTCATGCCGGCACCCCGTCCGGCATGTTTCTGCCCCGCATCCGGCGGGCAGCGAGAGAAATCGCTTCGACGATCTGGTCGTAGCCGGTGCAGCGGCAGATATTGCCCGAAATGGCTTCAACAATGTCTTCGCGGGTCGGCTCGAGATTGTCCCGCAGCAAAGCGTGGGCGGCCAGGATCATGCCCGGCGTGCAGAACCCGCATTGCATGCCGTGCGTTTCGCAAAACGCATCCTGCAGAATGCTCAGTTCGCCCGGCGCTGGCGCCACCCCTTCAATGGTGATGATTTCGCTGCCTTCCGCCTGCACCGCGAACATTAGACAGGAACGCACCGGCGTGCCGTCCACGATGACGGTACACGCGCCGCACACGCCATGCTCGCAGCCGGTATGCGCGCCGACCAGTCGGAGATCTTCCCGCAGGCAATCCACCAGCGTCTTGCGCGGTTCGACGTCGAGGACGTGAAGCTGGCCGTTGACGTTCAGTTCAGTTCGCATGCGCAAACCCCTTCGCTTCGCGAACCGCATTGAGGAGACTGCGGCAGGCAAGCGTAACCGCCACGCGCCGCCGGTATTCGCCGGTGGCGTGCAGGTCCGACAATGGCTCGATGTCCTCGATGGCCAGGCCGATGGCTTCCCGGAGCGCAGCCTCGTTTTCGATCCGGTCCTTCACCGCATCGACATCGGCGCGAAACGGAAAATCACCAAGACCGCCAATGCCGAGCACGGCGCGCGTGCATTTTCCATCGGCATCGAACGCGACCTGCGATGCCGCCGAGACGAATGCAAAATCGGAAGAGCGCGCGTTCACCTCTTCGAAGCCCGTACCGACATGTGGCTCGCCCCATTTCGGGAAGTCCGCGCCGATCAGACAAGCAGTCTGCGGCAGCGTGGTAATCATCGGACCGATGAAATAATCGTCGACCTCGATGCTATTCTCACCGGTTTCATCGACATAACGGAGCGTCGCACCCAAGGTCGCTGCGACCAGCGCGATTTCGGCCGCGGGATCGGAGTTCGCGAGCGAGCCGCCTACAGTTCCGCGCGCGCGCGTCGGCGGATGCCCGACCCATTCGATCGCCTTGTGCAGCAGCGGGAGTTTCTGCGCGATCAGCGCGCTCTTCTCGACCAACACCTGCCGCGTGGTCGCGCCGATCGAGATCGTTTCACTTTCGTCGCGGATATAAGACAGCTCCGGGATGCGCGCGATATCGATCAGGCGCGAAGGACGCGCCAAACGCATCGCCAGCATCGGAACCAAAGTCTGGCCGCCCGCAATGATGCGTCCATTCTCGTCCTCGACGAGAAGTGCAGATGCATGGGCTGCGGATTCAGCCCGGATATAGTCAAATGCTGCCGGCTTCATTTCAGATTTGTAATTGCCGCATGCCTGAAAACGGTGTGCGGATTACCTCCTCCGTGTCTGTTGCAATCTACCGCTCTTTACCGGCGGCTTTTACGCTCGACTGCGCACACGGTTACTTGTACTAGTACACTTGTCAACCACGAATTATGACATTCGAGAATTGTCCTAGTCGAGATTCTCGTTTAATTGAGACATTCAGGTGCGACGGTGAATGACCGCGCCGCAATATGTCTTCGGGGAAGAGAAATGACGGAGTGGCTGCCGAAGCTGAAAGATGCCTCAGGGCCGGTGTATATCGCCATCGTAGATGCGCTTGCCTCCGACATCAGAACCGGACGCATTTCGCCCGGCACGCAGTTGATGCCGCAGCGCGATCTCGCAAATCATCTCAACCTCAGCGTAGGCACCGTCACCAAAGCCTATGCCGAAGCGGAACGGCGCGGACTTATTGTCGGCGAAGTCGGCCGCGGCACTTTTGTACGATCGCGCTACGAGAGCCCGAATGACGGTGCCACGCGCCGGATCAACCTCACGCTGAACGTACCGCCCCTGATCGGCGCGGAAGCGGTATTGAAAGGCGCCTTCACCGAACTTGCGAACCGCAATCATCTCGCGAAGCTGCTCGACTATCTGCCGCACCAGGGTGTCTACGAGCACCGCACGAAGATCGCGAACTGGCTCTCCTCCACGCTGCTCGAATGCGCGCCGCAAAACTTATTCATTACCAGCGGCGCACAGCATGCCGCCTGGCTGGCGCTCACCGCAGTCGCGCGAGAAGGCGATACCATCGTCGCGGAGCAGTATCCCTACTCCGGTCTCTCTGCCCTGGCCGAGTTGCAGCATTATCGGCTGGCGGGCGTAGAGCTCGACGACGAAGGCGCCCTCCCGGAATCGCTCGACCATGTACTGGCCGAGACCGGCGCGAAGATCGTCTATCTGACCCCCACGTTTCAAACCGCGACCGGCGCGGCGATGGGCGAAAGCCGCCGCAAGCAGATCGCCAAACTCCTGCGCAAGCATGACGCCTATCTGATCGAGGACGACGTCTATGGCTTCCTGCTGGCCAAGGCGAGAACCCCGATCTCGCGGCATGCGCCGGAACGCAGTTTCTACCTGACCAGCTACGCCAAGATGGTGGCGCCTACCCTGCGCACGGGTAGCGTTGTGGTACCCGAGAAATTCCACTCCCGCGCCATCACCGCCCTTCGCGCCGGCAGCTGGATGACGTCTCCGCTTCTTGCTGCGGTTCTCGTTCACCTGATCGATACCGGCGGCCTCGACGAGCAGATCGAGAGCAAACGAATTCGCGCGGCGCAATTATCGCGACAAGTTCGCGGTGCGCTCCGGCCGCTCGTGTTTCCGGAAACGAACGGCTTTCACTACTGGCTGCCGATGCCCGAGAGCTATGACGTTTCAGATTTTATCGCCCAGGCGTCGGCACGCGGCATCAACATTGCCGCCTCACCATCGTTGCCGGTGAACCAGCGCACCAAGCCGGGGGTCCGGCTTTGCGTTGGCGGCATCGATAACGACGACGACCTCGCCAACGCCCTTCAGGAAATTTCCCAGCTCGTTTCGCGCAGGGAGTTCATTTCCGTTTTCTGACGAACCCCGCTTCAGTCTAGCGCCCATCATCAATATAAAAGCCATCACGAGGAATTCGCCATGAGCGCCAAATACGGACCGATTTATCTTTGGATCGATGGACAGCGGTTGAACCCCGCCGGGCGACAGGTTCATGAAGTCGTCGATCCTTCGACCGGCGAGAAACTTGGCGAGTTGCCGCTCGCTTCGAAGGCCGATCTCGATCTCGCCCTCGAAGCGGCGGAGCGAGCCTTTGCAAGCTGGAAGAGAGTCTCTCCGGTCGAGCGCAGCAACGTCCTGCGGAAGGCAGCGGCCCTGCTCCGCGAGCGCATCGATCACATCGCCACGCGGCTGACGCTTGAGGAAGGCAAGACAATTGCCGAATCCCGCATCGAGATCATGACCTGCGCGGAAGTCTTCGAATGGTGCGCGGAAGAAGGCCGCCGGACTTACGGCCGCCTTATCCCGCCCCGGGTAGCGGGCATTCGCCAGATCGTTCTGAAAGAGCCGATCGGACCGGTAGCCGCCTTCGCGCCCTGGAATTTTCCCGGCATCACGCCTGCCCGCAAAATTGCTGCGGCGATCGCTGCCGGATGCAGCATCATCATCAAGCCGGCGGAAGAAACGCCCTCGACTGCACTTTGCTTCGCGGAGGCGCTCCATGATGCAGGCCTTCCAAAAGGCGTTCTCAATATCGTGTTCGGCGTGCCGAGCGAAGTCTCCACCTATCTCCTTGCCTCGCCGGTGATCCGCAAGCTTTCCTTCACGGGCTCCACAGCGGTCGGAAAGCAGCTTGCGAAGCTCGCCGCGGACGGCGTCAAGCGCGCAACCATGGAACTTGGCGGCCACGCGCCTGTGATCGTTTGCAACGACGTGGACATCGATAAGGTCGTTCCTCTGGCGCTCGCTTCCAAGTTCCGCAACGCCGGCCAAGTTTGCATCTCGCCGACCCGCTTTCATGTGCAGGAAGGCATATTCGATCGCTTCGTTTCATCGTTCTCGAATGCATCCAAAGCGCTGAACGTCGCCAACGGCCTCGACGAAAAGAGTCAGATGGGCTCGCTGGCCAACCCTCGCCGCGTTTCGGCAATGGAAACCTACATCTCGGACGCCGAAAAACACGGCGGCAAGATTTCCGCCGGCGGCCGCCGCAAAGGCAATACCGGCCTGTTCTGGGAGCCCACGGTGATTTCCGACGTGCCGCAAAGCGCCCGCATCATGAACGAAGAGCCGTTCGGCGCGGTTGCGGTCTTCAACCGCTTCGGCAAACTCGATGAAGCCATCGCCGAAGCGAACCGCCTGCCTTACGGCCTCGCGGCTTATGCCTTCACCAACGATCTGCACTCCGCAAAAACCATCGAACATGAAGTGCAAGCCGGCATGATCGGCCTCAATACCTTTCAGGTGACGTTGCCGGAAACGCCCTTCGGCGGACAGAAGGATTCCGGCTACGGCTCCGAAGGCGGCATCGAAGGCGTCGATGGCTATATGCAGACAAAATACGTCAGCGAAGTCTGACCTTTGGCGCGACGTCGAAAAGCGACGCCGCGCATCTACACAAGCCCGCAGAAACAGGATTTCAGTACCGTGACAACGCTTCAGTATATTGCAGCCGGCAACGGCGTTTCGCTCGCTGTCGATGCTGCCCCCGCAAACGGCAAGCCCGCAATCATTCTCAGCAATTCGGTCGGCGCGAGCCTCGGCATGTGGGATGAATTCGTCGCACGCTGCTCCGGCGACTTCCGCATCATCCGCTACGATACCCGCGGCCACGGCCAATCGCAGATCACCGACGAAGCGATCACCATCGAAACGCTCGGAAACGATGTGCTACGGATCATGGATGCGCTTGAGATCGAACAGGCCACGTTCTGCGGCCTGTCGCTCGGCGGTCTCACCGCGCAATGGCTCGGTGTGAACCACGCAGGCCGCTTCGACGGGATCGTGCTTGCGAACACGGCGGCGAATTTTCCACCGGCGACGATGTGGCACGATCGCGCGAAAGCCGTCCGCGAAGGCGGCATGAGCCCGCTAGTGCAGGCGACCATCGAACGCTGGTTCACGAAGCCATTTCAGGAAGCCAATCCAAAACGGATCGCGGAAGTCGCGGCGATGATCACAGCCACCTCTCCCATCGGTTACGCGCGTTGCTGCGAAGTGCTCGCTTCGACCGACATGCTGCCGGCACTCCCTTCGCTCGCCCTTCCCGTTCGCATCATCTGTGGCGAGAAGGATCCGTCGACGACGATTGCGCGCGGCGAAGAGCTTGCCAAGGCAATTCCAAATAGCAGCATGGCGGTTCTGGATGCAGCGCACATCTCGGCCATCGAGGCTGCCGATACCTTTGCCGAGAGCGTAAAAGAGTTTTGCTCCACGCTGCGCCGGAAGTAACGATCCGCTACCTCAAGGCAAAGGAGACTGCGCCGTCATAGGTGCGCCGAAACTTATCGGCGGCTTCACCGATGCGGAATGGAAATCGATCATCAAGGCGCTCCACCTCGGCGGCGTGATCACCGAAACCAACATTCCGATGAGCAAGCTCTATTCGAGCGCGCTCGCCGAGCAGTACAACAAGTTCGACCATGCCGCGATCATCGCACGGGCAAAGGCCGCGAAGTAACCGGCTAAGTCCTCAACTGTGCCGCCCCGGCTTCGGCCGGGGCTTTTTTGCCCGGTTCTGCTGGCAAGCGGCCTAAACGCAGCTTTTCTTGCGCGGCGAATTGGCTTGGCCGCAGGACGCCGAAAAGTGCTAGTTCTGGCCCGGACCAATGGATGCCCTTATGCCCGCAGACAAAGACCCGCGCGACATCGAAATCATCCCGCCGGATAGCGCCAACCGGCGGCAGCGCGACGCCGAATGGATTTACGTTTCGTTTGACGGCAACCGGACATCCTTCTCGGAACTACCGCTGCATAAGCGGATTCTGCTCGGCGCCACCTGGCTTGCCGGGCTGCTTATTTTCGGCTTCGTCATTTTCCTGATCGTTGCAAGCGCGGTACTCATCTGGATCCCGCTCCTGCTTGCGATCGGCCTCATTACTGCTGGCTACATCTTTTTCCGCACACGATTCATGCGGCGATAAATTCGCTACGCTCTTTCGCTCTTTTTCGGCTGCGGCAGCGCCGGACGGGCAAGCAACGCCGTCAGTGCATTACCACGCCGCCATCGACGACAAGCGTCTGGCCCGTGATGAAGTTGCAGTCATCGCTCGCAAAAAAGATCAGCGCGCCAAGAATATCCTCCGGCACCGACTCGCGTTTGATCGCTCGGGTAGCGATGACCGAGTCCATCACCTTGGTCCAGTCAGCATGGTTCTTGACGTTGGCACTTGCCACCAAACCGGGAGCAATTGCATTCACGCAAATGTTGCTGTCGCTCAGTTCGCGTGCAATCGAACGGGTAAGCGCGACAATCGCTCCCTTTGACGTCACGTAGTGGAGCAGCATTGCGGTTCCCTTGAACACGGTCGCCGACGAGATGTTGATAATCTTGCCACCGCCAGACTGCTTCATCAGAGGCACGACCGCCTTGATGGTCTGCCAGGTACCCCGGACGTTGACTTTCATCACGCGGTCCCACTCGTCTTCGGAAAGCGTGTCATAGCTTCCCATCCGAAGCGCCCCGAAAAGCGCGGCGTTATTGACGAGAATGTCGGCGCGGCCGAACGCATTCTTCGTCGCCGAAACCATCTTCTCCAAAGACTCGTTACTCGTAATATCGGCCACGACACCGATGGCTTCGCCCCCGATCTCCTTGATCGCGGCAACCGTTTCCACCGGCTCCACTACGTCGGAAATGCTGACCTTTGCTCCTGCTTTCGCAAGTTCGAGCGCATAAGCCCTGCCGATCCCTTGCGCGGCACCGGTTACGATCGCCACTTTGTTCGCCAGCCTGCCGCTCATCCAATGCTCCCGATATTCATTCTTAAACCGTCAGTGCCCCGAAGGCCCCGACCGCATAAACTCGCCGTGACTCATGTTGATCACGTCAAATAATCGTCAGGCTCACGGGCAACCAAGATAATCGCAATGCCGTGCACGAGACCGTCAATTATCTACGGCGCGAGAATGAACTGAAGATAGTCAGCCTCAAGCATAGAAGCTTTTCCTCAGCATTCTTGCGCCGCAGCCCGGGAGGATTAGAAGCGCGTGCAGGCATCGGGTCCGATCGCATCGGCAGCCGAAATCGTGCTCACGACCTTGAACTGACCGTTCTCGATGCGAACGATGAACATCGGCGACATGGCCTGATGGTCTCCGCCACGGATGGTTTTCTGTCCTTGTGGGGTCATCCACGAAAGGTTCCGGAGCGCATCACGCAGCTTGTCAGTCTCGATCGAACCGGCCTTCTCGGCAGCAGCCTTGTAGGCATAGAGCATGCCGTAGGAGTCAGCGGCGAAGAGATCCGGATCTTCCTGGAACTTCGCGCGGAACGCCGCCACGAACTTCTTGTTTTCCGGCGTGTCGATCAGCGGCGAATAGCCGATGCCGGTGACATAGCCTTCCGCAGCCTTACCCAGCGCCGTGATGTTCTGCCCGGTGACCGTACCTGCGGAACCGATGACCGATACATTGCGGAGCATATTAAACTCCTGCATCTGCGTGAGCAGGCGAACGGTGTCGTTACCCGCTGTCGAAAGATAAATAACGTCAGGGCGCGCGGAGCGAATTTGACCGAAATACTGCGAGTAATCCTTAGAATCTAGCGGCGCGAAAATTTCGCCAATCGACTTGATGTTGAGGCTCTCGGCGCTGCGCTTGAAAGCGGCAACCGTCGAACGGCCCATTTCATAGTCGGGACCGACGAGGAACAGCTTGGCCTGCGGCTTTTCCTTCTTGAGCCAGGCGGCGAGCGCAACCGATTGCTGCTCGGCGCGTGCATTGACGCGGAACACGTTCGGCGAGCAGCGGTCGCCGGTGATGGAGTCGGCGTAAGACACCGTGGTCGAGACAAGACGATTGTTACGCTCGCCAAGCAGGCCGACCGCGAGCGTGGACGCAGAGTTCACGGTGCCGGTCAGGAAGTCCACTTTCTCCACCTGCAACAACCGCTCTGCCTTCTGCACAGCGACGGCAGGATTCGCTTCTTCGTCCTCGAACAGGAGCACAAGTTTGCGGCCATTGATGCCGCCCGCATCGTTGATCTCGGCGGCAGCGAGTTCGAAGCCCCAGCGAACGGTGCGGCCGATGCCCGCGTATCCGCCGGAAAGCGGCGTCACGACGCCGATCTTGATCGGCTCCTGCGCATAAACCGGCGGGGTTGGCGCTATGGCAAGCACCGCGCCTGCAACAGCCAAAGTTGTAGCGAGTTTCTTCAAGGTCTCCTCCCTTATGAGTATTTCGACTGATTGTTCTAGTTCTTTTGGGGCAATGATATTGTTCGGAATGTTGATTTGTCAACCAATCAGTCCGCTTTCCAACGAATCTAATAACCCGTTGCGGATCAACGGATTGCGGCGATTTCGGCTATAATGGCTGCATGCGATTCAGTGCCTGGGGTGCCCGATGACGCCGAACAAACGATCTGCCGCGAGCCGCACGGTTCTCGACCTCGATCGTCACATTCCCTATTTCTTCACGTACATTTCCAACAAACTTTCGAGCGGCGCAGGCCGGCTCTATCGAAAGCATTTCGGCATCGGCATCACCGAATGGCGCATCATGGGGGTGCTGGCAGGCTACCCCGAAATCAACGCGAACCAGATCTGTATCAAGATCGGAATGGATAAGGCCGCGATCAGCCGCAGCCTGCAAATCCTCGAAAAGCAGAAGCTCATCTTTTTCACCAACACCGACGACAACCGGACGCGAAGCATCTCGCTGACGCCGAGCGGTTATAAAGTTCACGACCAGATTATCGAGATCGCGCTCGAGCGGGAAAACCTACTGGTCGCTAAATTCACGAACGAAGAGCGCCGCCTGTTCGAGAAATTCCTGCGCAATCTTCGTACGGAGGTCGCCAACGTCAATGCGTGGGATCCTTTCGAGAAGCCCCCCGCTCCCAATCGCAAGCGCTCCGGTCAGGCCGGCTGATTGCGGACAAGAAATTTTTTGAGCGAGAAATCGGGCTCAAGAAAATCCTGCTTGGTGAGCGGAATATTACCCGCAAACAATTTTCTCGCATCCATGTGATCAGCCGGCGCATTGATCGACTCGATCGCGACGCACTTGCCTTCCTTGAAGCAATAGACGGAGAATTTCTTCTCCTCCGGATTTCCGCGCAGGATCGCCTCGTCGTGCCCACCGCTCAGACCGGCGATCTGCAGCTTGACGTTATGCTGGTCGCTCCAGAACCACGGCACCGCCCGATACGGAGCCTGCTTGTTCCCCATGATCACAGCGGCCACGAATTTTGCCTGATCGACCGCATTCTGCACGGATTCGATACGGATCAGACCGTCCGCATAGACCGAACGGAAGGCAGCACAATCGCCGATGGCGAAAATGGCGGGATCAGCAGTCGACAGAAACTCGTCGACCACAATGCCGTTTCTGGTTTCAAGGCCGGCAGCCTCGGCGAGCGCCACATTCGGCTCGATCCCGATGCCGGCAAACACGAGATCGGCGAGAAGCACTTCGCCCGTAATGTGCACTTCCGCTTTGCCGTCCGCCAGGGGCTTGTAGCTGACGCTGCCTGCATCACAACGCAGATCAACGCCGTTCTCTTCATGCAAGCTACGCACAAAATTCGAAGTCGGCACGCTTACCGATCTCGCCAGCACCCGCGGCGCGATGTCGACGACGGTTACTTTATGCCCGAGCCCGCGCAAAGAAGAAGCGACTTCAAGACCGACAAAACCCGCACCGATGATTACAACGCGGCGCGGCTCCGAAAGGCGCTCGCGAATGCGGTCCGCATCGCTCCGCGTCCGCAACATCAGAATGCCGTCGGAATCGCCGGGAAATCTACGATTGCTGCCGCCGAGCGCAAGGATCAGATAAGCATAGTTTTCTGCCTGCCCCGAGGACAGGCGCACCTCCCGCTTTGAGCGATCGATCGATACGACGCTCACGTCACGCAGAAGCTCGATCTGCTTGTCGATGAAAATTTTCTCGGCGCGCAGGGGAAGCGGACTCGCGCCGCTCTTGAGATAAGTCTTCGATAGTGGGGGCCGCTGATACGGGAGGTCTGTCTCATCGCCCACGAGCACGATACGCCCCGCGTGCCCCAGATCCCGCAGGGAGATCGCCGCCTGCGTGCCGGCCTGCCCTGCTCCGGCGATGATGATCGTATCGTTCATGCGCTTCAGATCTGCGTTTCGGGAAGCTCGAGAATCAGCCCTTCCAGTTCTTCCGTCATTACGATCTGACAGCTCAAGCGGCTAGTTGCCTTGCGCTCGCAGGCAGTGGAGCCAAGCATTTCCTCCTCCACGGGGCGGATTTCGGGCAGATCGCCGCTGCGGCTATCGTCAACATAGACATGGCAGGTTGCACACATCGCAGAGCCTCCGCATTCGCCGACGATATCCTCCACGCCTGCATTCACTGCCGCATGCATGATTGGTGTACCAAGCGGAACGTCAAGTGCCTCCCGCCGGCCGTCCGGGTGTACGAAAATGACTACAGGCATCGAACTAGCTGTGCAATCGCAACGGCAGCTTCTCTATACCGCGAAGCGTATTGTGGACCTGACGTTTGGGAACGCCGCAAAGCTCGATTGCTCGGACGTGTTTTGCCAAGGCCTTGAAAAGAACTTCGACTTCGAGCCGCGCAATCATCTGGCCCACGCAACCATGAATGCCGGCGCCGAAGCCGACATGGCCTGTCGTCCTGCGGGTGATGTCGAACTCATCCGGCCGCTCCCAGCGCGCCGGGTCGCGATTGGCCGCGCCAATGGAAAGCAGTATTTTCTGATTTGCAGGAATAGGCATTCCGGCGATTTCGACGGGCCGGCTGGTGGTGCGGAAGAAGGTCTGGAACGGCGATTCAAAGCGCAACACCTCTTCGAAAGCTGCACGCACCAGGTCTGGCTTCTCACGAACCTTGTCCCATTGCTCCGGATGATCGGCAAAGCAGACGAGCGCGCTTGCGATCGCATTTGTGGTCGTATCGATTCCGGCGGAGAGAAACGAGCGGACGATCAGGCCCGCTTCGGCCTCGGTAATCGTTCCGTCGTCAGCTGCGGTATAAATCTGCGCGCCTAGGCCGTCCTTGGTGAGCGTTTCACGCCGGCACGCATTGGTGATCCAGGTGATGACCTCTTCCGCATTGCGCATGGCATCTTCGAACATCTCGTTGCGCGGACCCATGGTGTTGAAGACCATGTTGCCGTAAGCAACAAGATGATGCCTGCCCTCCTGCGGCACGCCTACCGCGTCGGCGAAGGCCCGCATCGGAAACATTTCGGCAAGATTCGGGATTGCATCGAACTCGCCCAAGGCGATGCATTTCGTGACCAGATCGTCAGCCTTGGCCTCGAAGCGTTCGCGCAGCGAACGTAGCGAGGCGGGCGATAACGCGCGGCTGATGATCGCGCGGTTCTTCGTATGGTTCGGCGGGTCCGTTTCCAGGAGCAAGCTCGGCGTGCGCCACGGCTTCTCCGCTTTCAGGTTGGAAAGACCGACGCCGGCTCCAGAGATGAACGTGTTATAATCCGCAAGCACCTGCTGTACTTGCTCGAAGCGGCCGACCGCAAGCACGTCGTATTTCTCAATACGAACGACCGGCGCCTGCCGTAGCGCATCATGATGCGAATATGGGTTCAGAATATATTCGGCCGAGAACGGATCGACATCCGTGTGCGGCGCTGTTCCTAGCTGCTCTTGCACACCCAACCTCCCGCAAAGTCTTTTTATTGCGCCCACACCCGGCACAGTGCGGGAAAAGAGATGGCAGAAATTTGTTGAGTTGTCAACGATCTCGGCAAGACTGACTTCGCCAACGAGCACGCCTGCAAGGGCGGAACCGCTAGCGCAAGTCCCCCCAACTGCTTCTATCCAGAGATAAGATCCGGTCGGTGGCTACTAGCGTCCGCCCGAAATGCTCACGTTCGCGCCTACGACGTAGGACGCTTCGTCCGACATCAAATAAAGCACGGTCTGCGCGACTTCGTCCGGCTGACCGAAGCGGCCCATCGGAATCACGGATTTCAAACGCTCTGCACGATCAGGCTGACCGGCGGTCGCGTGAATATCGGTATCGATCAGGCCGGGGGAAACGGCGTTCACGCGAATACCCTCGCCGATCACTTCGCGCGCGAGACCTATATTGAAGCTGTTCATTGCGCCTTTGGAAGCGGCGTACCACACATACTCGCCCGCCATGCCCAGGACAGCCGCCATTGAACCGATGTTTACGATGGTGCCGCCTGGACCGCCGTGCTTCTTCGAAATCCGCTTTATCGCCTCGCTCGCGACGAGAATGGCACCGGTGACGTTGACGTCGATCACCTCTTTCAGCTTCACGGGATCGAGCGCGTCGACGCGGCTCGGGAACCCCATAATGCCCGCATTATTAACGAGATCGGTGAGCCGGCCGAGCTGCTTATCCACCTGCTCAAACAGATTTGCGATGTCGCGCGGATCGCCCATATTGCCTTTGACGGCTATCGCGCGGCGGCCTTCTTTCTTGATGTCGTCGACGACCGCATTCGCGGCGGCTTCGTTGCCGGCATAATTGATGGCAACGTCGTAGCCGCGTTTGGCAGCCAGCCGCGCGATCGCCGCGCCGATGCCACGGCCCGCTCCCGTGACGAGAAGAATTTTATTGCCCGGCATTTCCTAATGGCCTTTCGCGACACCGAGATGATTATCGAGAACCTCGGAATTTTTTGACAGTTCGTCCGACGTTCCGTGAAACACGAAACGGCCCGACGAGATCACATAAATCTCATCTGCTACCGCGAGCGCAAGGCCAAGATTCTGCTCGACAAGCAGAATGGCGTGTCCTTCGCTGCGCAACCGCAGAAGAATTTCCTGAACCTGCTGCACGAGTTTCGGCGCCAGCCCTTCGGAGGGTTCGTCCATCAGGATGGTCGACGGATTTGCCATCAGTGCGCGGCCGATCGCAAGCATCTGCTGCTCGCCTCCGGAAAGCGCGCTGCCGAGGTTATTGATGCGGTCGGCGAGCTGCGGAAACTCTTCCAGCACCGCTTTCAAATTCCACTGCTTGCCGACGCGCGGCGCACGCTTCTTGCCTTTGGCAAGTTGGCTGGTCGGCAGGAGCAGGTTCTCGCGCACGGTGAGCGATTTGAAGATGCGCCGTCCCTGCGGGACGATCGCGATCCCCTGCTGGGCAATCCCATATGGCGTTTGCCCCGAAAGCTGACTGCCTTCGAATTTCACGTCGCCGCGGCGCGGCGGCGTGAGGCCGGCAATCGACCGCACGAGCGTGGTCTTGCCCATGCCGTTGCGGCCGAGGATCACGACGATCTTGCCCGGATTCAGCGCCAGGCTGACACCGTGCAGAACATAGCTGTCGCCGTAATACGTATGGATGTCGTTGACTTCGAGGAGAGCGTTAGAGGCGGCCAAAATACACCTCCTTCACGTCGGCATTCTTCTGCACTTCGTCGGGAAGCCCGTCGAAGATCAGCCTGCCACGATGTAACACTGTCACCTTGTCGGCGAGCGCAAGCGCGACATCGATGTCGTGCTCGATCATCAAGAGTGTGATCTCCCGGCTGAGACCGGAAACGAGCTTCGAAAAATGCGTGCGCTCGCTTGGCGAAAGACCGGCGCAAGGTTCGTCGAGCAGCAGCACGCGCGGGTTCGAGCTGAGCGCGAGCGCAAGTTCGAGCTGGCGGCGCTCGCCGTAAGAAAGGTATTTCACTTCCTCGTTCTCGCGGCCTTGCAGACCCACGCGCTCCAGCGAAGCGACCGCTTTGCCGATCAGCTCCTTGTCGGACGTCACCGGCCGGAACATCGACCATTTCTGCGAAGTCGTGCCGAGCATGCCGAGCAGCAGATTTTCCATCACTGTCAGGTCGGTACAGACATTGGAGATCTGAAACGTGCGGCCCATACCCAGTGCGGTGCGCGCGTTCTCCGAGACGTTCGAAATGTCCTTGCCGAACATCACGATACGGCCGCTGGTCGGCTGATGCGTTCCGGAGATGCAATGGAACAGCGTCGTCTTGCCCGCACCGTTCGGCCCGAGCAACACGCGCCGCTCCCCTTGCGGAATGGACAATGAAACGGAATCGACCGCACGCAAGCCGGCGAATTGCTTCGAGACGTTATCGACTTCGATGGCGATGGTCATGCGCCCTCTCCGCGATTACCCGAACGCCAGGATCGGATCAGACCCATGACGCCGTTCGGCGCCCACAACACGGTCGCGATGAAGATCAAGCCAAGCACCGCAGTGTAGTAATGGAAGAACCCGCTTACCCAGTTTCGCAAGACCAGGATAATACCGGAGCCGATAAAGGGACCGAGGATCGTGCCGGTTCCGCCGATGATCGCCATCAGGATCGCTTCGACAGAGATCGGGAATCCGGCCGCGACCGGGTTCACGAACCGGTTGTAATAGATGTAAAGAACACCGGCGAGACTTGCGTAGAATCCGGAGATGATGAACGCGACATAGAGATGCGCGCCAACGCGATAGCCGAGACTTCGCATGCGGCTTTCGCTCGACTTGATACCGCGAAGCGCAAGCCCAAACGGCGAGGTTGTCAGGATCCGATAACCGAGGAGACAGATCGCAAGTACTACGAGCACAAAATAGTAGTAATGCGCTTTGGTAACGATCTGCAGCCCGCCAAGCGAAGGCGGCGGTACGTTGGTGACGCCGTTATCCCCGCCGGTAAACGATGCCCAGCGGTGCGCGACACCCCATACGATATAACCGAACGCCAGCGTGATCAGGATGAAGTAAACGCCGCGTGTGCGAACCGCCGAGGCAAAGACGGCGGCAAGCAGCGTACCCGCGACCAGGCCCGCCACCGCGGCCGGTATCGTCGTCACGCCATAGCGCGTTTGCAGGATCGCGACCGTATAGGCCGACACCGCAAAGAACGCGGCATGACAGAGCGAGAACAAACCGGCGTGCCCCAGCAGCAGATCCGCCGAAAGCGCGAGCAACCCGAAGATCAGCACCTGCGTAAGCAGCGCGACCCAATATTCGCTGGCTATGCTCGGAACAGCGGCAAGAATTGCGGCAAGCACGACGATGCCGATGACGCGGTAGCTCATCGTTAGTGCTCCTTGCCGAACAGACCGGTCGGCCGAAACAGGAGCAGAATCGCCATCGGTCCGAACAGCACGAAATAAGAGAAATCAGGCGCAAGCCAACGGCCATAGGCATCAAGCAGCCCGACGACGATGCCGCCAAGCACCGCGCCTTCGAGGCTGCCAAGGCCGCCGACGATCACGACGACAAGCGCCAGCACGAGGATGTCCCATTCGGCGCCGGGGTTCAGCGTAAGAAATGCGCCACCCACCACGCCGGCGACACCGGCAAGGAACGAAGCGAGCGCCGAAACGAGAACAAACAGACGGTCTACGTTGATGCCGATCGCATTGACCATCTCGCGATCATCGACGCCCGCGCGCACGACCGCGCCGATCTGCGTCTTGTGATAGAGGAGCCACAGCGAGAACGCGACAAAGGCGCCGAACCCGATCAGCCCAAGCCGCAGCTTTGGATAATAGATGCCGCCAGGCAGTTCGACGGAGCCGCGAAGGTACGACGGCAACTGGATCTTCAGGCTGTCACCGCCCCAAATGGCCAAGCACACTTCGCCAATGAAGAAGGCGACCCCGACGGTGAGCAGAACCTGTGCCAGATGATTGGAGCCGATCGGGCGGATCAAAAAACGATCGACGAAGAAGCCGAGCACAACGATCGCAAGTCCACCGGCGAGCATCGCGAGTTCGAAGCTGCCGGTCGCGCGCATGACGCTCAAACCGACATAGCCACCAAGAAGGTAGTACGCCCCATAGGCCATGTTGACGACGCGCATGAGCCCGAAGGTGACGGTAAACCCGCTTGCAAGCAGGAAAAGAAGTGCGGCAAGCGATAGCCCGTTAATTGCCTGAACAATAACGCCGGTCATTTCCGTTTATTCATTCTGATTGGACGGGCCAAAACTGAACCGGGCGGCGCGTGGAACGCCGCCCGAGCCAGCATTTCAGGTCAGCGCTTGTAAGGACCGCGAGCCAGGAATTCTTCCGGCTTCCAGTTCCAGAACTGCGAGACAGCTTCGTAGGTCTTGATCGGCTTGTTCATCAGAATGTCGCCGAGCTGCGGGTGCTTCACCTTCTCGACCTTCGAGATGGAGACGCT
>CAUJKG010000021.1 GCA_963205465.1 Pseudomonadota bacterium
AGCAGCTCCTGATCGGCGTTGACGCGATCCGGATCGTAGACATCGCTATTGCGCAGCCAGCTCAGCCAGTTCGACTGCGTGGGATTGATGACATCGCGCAGCCGCGCGGCGGAATAGACGTTGTTGCCGGTGAAATTGATCGTGCGGATCGTAGTGCGATCGCCTTCCTTGATCTGGAAAACGAGATCGACGCGATTGTTCGGCCGATCGATGATCTGCGGTTCGACAGTCACGTCGTAGCGGCCGCCGCGGCGATAGACTTCGACGATGCGCTGCACGTCGGACTGAACGGTCGCGCGGGAAAGCGCGCCACGCGGTTTCGACTGCACTTCATTGACGAGAGATTCGTCTTTGACCTTGCGGTTACCCTCGAAGACGACGCGATTGATGATCTGCGCTTCCTTCACGCTCACGATCAGGCGCGAACCGACCATGCGGATATTCACGTCCTCGAACAGGCCGATCGAGTAGAGCGTGCGCAAGGCTTCATCGATCCGTCCGGGATCGGCGCGTTCGCCCCGGCGGATCTTGACGTAGCTCCGGATGGTTTCGGCATCGACACGCTGGTTGCCGACTACATCGACCGAA
Source organism: Pseudomonadota bacterium (assembly GCA_963205465.1). Lineage (GTDB taxonomy): Bacteria > Pseudomonadota > Alphaproteobacteria > Rhizobiales > Xanthobacteraceae. The sequence continues at coordinate 589 of CAUJKG010000021.1, forward strand.
GTGACCACCTGCGCCTCGGCGACCGTCGAGGTCGCGATCGAGACTGCTGCAGTGCCGCAAAACAAGGTCATGGCGAGCGCGAGTACCGCACCCAGCTTCCGAATGACCCTCACCCCACTAAAATTCATAGGCCACTAATTCCGCCAGTAATTCCATTGGGCGGCCAGACAAGACCGCTCCCCCATCCGCTTGGGAACCCAAGCGGATTCGTTCTTTAATCGCGTCCGGTTTTACAGATTTTCCAGTGGCTTGCAAACGAAGCAGGCAGAATTTGCCGGGCTTTTCGGGCAGGCGTTGCCGATACGCCACGCGACCTTGCGCCCCTCATACTCTGTACTCCGATACCACTGAATCACTTCCGCACGCAGTGCAGAAGAGCCCACCACCTGAACCGAAATATGGCCGAGCGGCGTTACCGTCAGCTTACCAATCCAGTTTCCGCAGGTATTAGGATGCCTGCGCGCGCAGGAAAAGCTGGAAAATATCGTTCCACGTCGCCACGATCATCAAAAGCATCACGAAGGCGAGCCCGATCCGGAAGCCATATTCCTGCGCCCGCTCGCTGAGCGGACGGCCGCGGACGGCCTCGATCGCATAGAACAGAAGGTGACCGCCATCCAGGAGTGGCACCGGAAAGAGATTCAGGAGGCCGATGCTGACCGAAAGCACGGCGGTCAACCGCAACAGATCGTAAAAGCTCTGCGCCGCCACCTCGCCCGCGACCTGACCGATCCGGATCGGGCCACCAAGCTGATCGATGGATTCCTTCCCGACGATGATTCCGCCGATATAGGCCATGGTCCGCTCGACCACGAACCAGGTCTCGGAGAAGCCCATCCCGACCGCCTCGACGATACCGAAGCGTTTGCGGAACGAGTCCTGAGGAGTGGACGGATTCTCGATCCCAAGCACGCCGAGCTTGGCATTGTTCGGATGCGGCTTCGGCGTCGCGTGAAGAGTCAGGCGCTCACTGCCGCGCTGCACGACAAGTTCGAGCTTTTTACCGAGCGCCGCCGAAACGATCCGCGGCAGGTCCTCGAATGCTTCGACCGGCTTGCCGTCAATGGACAGGATGATGTCTCCCGGACGCATGCCGGCTTCCATCGCGGCACTTCCCGGCCGCACTGCACTCGCGCGCGCGGGCCAACGCGAAACACCGATATCGCCGACGCGATGGGTGCTGCCGAAGTTATCCTTGATCTCGCGCAGCGTGGGCACGACCGTCGCGGTAATTTCCCTGCCTTTGCGCTCGATCACGAAATCGAGTTTCTCGCCGGCCGAAAGTGTCACGACACGAAGCACGTCCTCGTAGCCGTCGATTTCCTTGCCATTGATGCTGATAACCCGATCGCCGGGCTGCAATCCGGCCGCCTGTGCGGGACCGTTCGCGCGAATGACCTCGAATACCGGCGTCGTCACGTTCCGGCCGATGCCGTAAAGCACGCCGGCGAAGATCACGATCGCGAGAATGAAGTTCGCGATCGGACCGGCTGCAACGATGGCCGCGCGGTTTCGCACCGGCTGATGGAAAAACGAAACCTTCTTTTCCGACTCGCTCATCGTTTCGAGCTTCTGCAGGTCCGGCGTGCTCGCAGCGGAATCGTCGCCATGAAAGCGCACATAGCCGCCCAGCGGGATCGCAGCGAAACGCCACCGCGTGCCGTGCTTGTCGTTGAAGCCGAACAGCTCGGGGCCGAAGCCGACCGAGAAGGCGTCGATCTTCACGCCGCAGCGGCGTGCGACCCAGAAGTGGCCGAGTTCGTGAAAGAAAACGACAATGGTCAGAACGAACAGGAACGGAATGACGTAACCAAGGATCCAGCCACCCTTGGCTCCGAGCACGCTAAAAAGTTCCATTCCTGAAGCCCTTTCTGATCTCTTACCGCGTTAGGATGCCTTTGCGGCGAATTGAGGCAAGAGGGTCGCGGCAAAACTTCTGGCGACATGGTCAACGCGGAGCGCGTCATTAACCGTATTCGCCTCTGCGAGGTAGCCTTCTTTGGCGGCTTTCTCGAGCACCGCCTCAACGAGCCCCGGAATCCCCTGAAATGAGAGCCTGCGCGCCCGGAATGCCTCGATCGCGACCTCGTTGGCCGCGTTCAGCACGTTGGGAGCTCCGCCGCCCTGTTCAAGCGCGTTTCGCGCAAGCTGCAGCGCGGGAAAGCGCTCGTAATCCGGCGCCTCGAAATGGAGAGCGCCTACACGCGGCAAATCCAGCTTTGGCGCGTTCCAGGCCAGCCGCTCCGGCCAGCCCAGGCAAAAGCCGATCGGAATCCGCATGTCGGGGTGCGCCATCTGCGCCACTACCGCGCCATCGTGGAATTCGACCAAAGCGTGCACCACCGATTGCGGATGGATCACCACATCGAGCTGCGCGGGATCCAGATCGAACAGATAGCGCGCTTCGATCAGTTCCAACCCCTTGTTCATCAGGGTCGCGGAATCGATCGAAATCTTCGCGCCCATGGACCAGTTCGGGTGCCGCACCGCCTCTTCCGGTGTCACGACCGCGAGACGTTCGCGGCTCATCGCGCGGAACGGGCCGCCCGACGCCGTAAGCGTGACCTTCGCGACGGCCTCACGTTTGCCGCAAGCCAGCGCCTGAAAGACTGCGTTATGCTCGGAGTCCACCGGAAGTACTGTGACGCCCTGCTCTTGCGCAGCGCGCATGAACAGCCTGCCCGCAACGACCAGGCATTCCTTGTTTGCAAGCGCGACTTTCCGGCCCGCATTGAACCCGGCCATGGTCGGCGCAAGTCCGGCAGCACCGACGATCGCGGAAAGCAGGATTTCAGAATCTGCCGCCGACGCTTCGGCCATGCCCTCGGGGCCGGCAACCACTTTCGTGCGCGTGCCTGCAAGCAGAGCCTTCAGTTCAGGAAATGCGGACTCGTCCGATACCGCCGCGATCTCCGCGTCGAACTCGCGTGCGAGTGCGGCAAGCTTCTTCGCATCGCTGTTCGCGGTCAGCGCGACGACGCGGTAATCTCCTTCTCGCAGAAGGTCGAGCGTGCTGGTACCGATCGAACCGGTCGCGCCAAGAATGCTGACGCTCTTCACCATTGCAACAATCCTGCGGCCGGCGATTTCATGCCGCCGGTCGCAAGACCGATCACGAGTGCCAATGCTGCGCCGGCGATGAAGCCGTCAATACGATCCATCACGCCGCCGTGGCCCGGAAGAATTCCGGAAGAGTCCTTCTTTCCGAATTTCCGCTTCACGAAGGACTCGAAAATATCGCCGGCTTGCGAGAACAGCGAAACTGCAAACGCGATGACGACATGCATGAAGACAAAATTACCTGTCGCATAAGCCGCGACACCGGCACCGCCGAGCACGCCGAACAAGGTGCCGCCGATCGCCCCGGACCAGGTTTTCTTCGGGCTGATTACAGGCGCGAGTTTTGGTCCGCCGATGAAGCGTCCGGCAAAATAGGCGGCAATATCGGTGAGCCAGACCACGGCATAGAGCCAGATAACGGCAGAAAAACCGTACTCGGCATCGTTGCGCAGCAACACCACCGGAAGAAATGCGAGCCCGGCGTAAATCAATCCGCCGCCGCTCCACAATCGCGTTGCGGTTTCATCGCCCGCGAGCAGAAAAGCAACGACGGCCCCGGCAAGAATCGCCCCGAACGCCGCCATCGGAAAGTGCATGCTGACGAGCACCGCCGCCGCGGCGACGACGAAAACGCCGAGCGCAAGCACGGTCGTCTTGTGCCGCAAGCGAACGATGACGGCCCACTCGTACCAGACGATGAGCGCTGCGAGCGTCCAGAACAGCAGGAACGGAAAGCTGCCGTACCAGGTGACGCCGAGCGCCAGCACGATCATCGCAATCGCCGAAGGTACGCGCCGCTTGAGATCGCTCGTCATGGAAGCGGTTTGTGCTGCGGGCGTCTCGCTCACGATTACGCCCTCACCTTTGCAGTCAGTCCGCCGAAACGCCGCTCGCGTTTGCGGAACTCTTCCAGAGCTTCCTGCAAAGCGACTTTATCGAAATCTGGCCAATGCGTCGGCACGAACAGAAATTCAGCATAGGCTGCCTGCCAGAGCAAGAAATTGGACAGGCGCTGCTCGCCGCTCGTGCGAATGATAAGATCGGGATCTGGAATATCCCGCGTGTGCAATTTCGCGGCTAGCTTCGCGAGATCGATATCTTGCGGAGAGAGCTTCCCGCTTGCAGCTTCTTCCGCGAGCTTGCGCGCCGCTGCCACGATCTCCTGTTGAGCGCCGTAATTGAACGCGACGACGAGAGTCTGGCTCTTGTTGTCTTTGGTCAGCTCCTCGGCTTCGTCCAGGAGTGCGCGGATATCCGGCTTCAGGCTCGAGCGCTCACCAATGATGCGCACGCGCACGTCGTTCTTATGCAGGTCTGCGAGATCGTTTCGCACGAAGCGCTTCAAAAGACCCATCAGGTCTTCGATCTCGTCGGCGGGACGCGACCAATTCTCGGAGCTGAAGCTGTAGATCGTGAGATATTTGATGCCGAGTTCGCCAGCCGCCTTCACGACTTTGCGCAG
>CAUJKG010000022.1 GCA_963205465.1 Pseudomonadota bacterium
GTGATGAGCGCTTCGACAAGGCGGCGCTTTTCCGAACTGAGATCGAGCGGCGCTTTCTGGCCGATATCGACGAGGAGCGAAATCTGCTCGTTCGAAATGTTTTCCATGGCGCCCAAGCCTCCGCGTTAACCGCGGAATATCAAAGCAGCCAAATGAGTTCCTTTTGAGTCGGGCGCGTGCTGCGTTTACACGGTTCGCGCCGATAAAAGCCGTGACACCGGCCGTATGGCGCGCGATGCGGCGCTCGAAGATTGACTACACGGCGCTCGATCACACGCGGCATTCTCATCGCAACTGCTCCGCAAAATAGTGCAGTGTCTTGCGATAGACCTCCGAGCGATTCCACTCGCGCATGACCTGAAAATTCTGCGTGCCCTCGCCGAAAGGCTGACCGCGCTGCCAGCCGTTCACCGCAAGCAGGTTCGCGGTCGAGGCCAAAACATCCGGCACCGAGCGGCGCAGGTTCACATGCCCGTCGCCGTCGAAGTCAACGCCGTATTTGATGTAACTAGAAGGAAGAAACTGCGTCTGGCCGATCTCGCCGGCGTATGCGCCAAGGAGATCGCGCTTTGTCAGGTCGCCGCGCGCGATGATCTGGAGTGCTGCGAACAGCTCGCCCTGAAACAGCTCGGTGCGGCGGCAGTCATGCGCGAGCGTCGCCAGCGTGTTGACCACCGGCAACTTGCCGGTGTCGCCGCCGTTATCCGTCTCCATGGTCCAGATCGCCATCACCAGTTCACGCGGCACACCGAAGCGTTGCTCGACGCGATCGAACAGCTTCTTGTGACGCTGAAGCAGGTTCTTCGCACGCTTCACCCGCGGCGCGGTCACGCGGGTGCGTGCGTAGTCTTCCCATGAGCGTTTGAAGGTGTTGCGCTGGCGGCGATCGAACGCCATCACCTTCGGCGCATATTCGATATCGTCGAAGGCATCGGCCAGCACACGCTGCGGAATGCCCTTCGCCGCCGCCTCGCGCCTGAATTCGGCAATGAAGCGATTGAAATCGCCGCCGCATTGTACGGCGGCGGCAGGAGCGAGGGCGGCAAAGCTGAAAGCAAGAACGAATAGGATGCGAGCGAGCATGCGGATTCCCTGTGACGTGTCGCCAAGCCTTGTGCCGGGCATCCTTGCCTTCTTTGAGGCAATCTCCAAAGACGTGGATGGCACAAGAACGCGCGCATGTGCGAGTTCTTCATTAATAAATACCCAAGTTGGCCAAGGCCGACTTGGGTGTCGAGCCCGGCCATGACGAAACGGATCGGCCGCAACAACCAAACCGCTATTGATTACTGGAAAGCAGCGCACGCGGGCCTGCCATATGGCCTTCCGGCGGATCGGGCTGGATCACCACCTCTTCCGCGCCCGGGAACGATGCCTCCGTAATTCCCGGTGCGCCGACGATCACGACCTTGCGGATGCGCGTACGCTCTTCCTCCGAAAGCTGCGCCCAGATTTTCGCGCTCGCATAGGCGCCGCCGGAAAAGCCGTAAAGCGCGCGCACGCGCGGGTCGCTGCGGATTTCATCGAGCGCCATCTGCATCTGTTCGGCGGTGCCGCCCGCAACATCGAGCACCTTGCCGCCATAGCCGGAGCGCAGCGCGTAGAGCTTCGCGGATTCATCGTCGAGCTGGCCGCGCGGGCTTTCCGCACTCGCGATGCCGCGCAGGATCAGCATGGTGCCGCCTGGCATGAGATAGCGATAGCCGAGAATGCCGATGACGAGAAGGACGCCGACGAGAGCCGCGACCTTGATCAGCCCGGAGCGGTTGTCGGCCTCCGGGGAAAGCGTACGCGAAAGCATCAGAAGCTCATTTGCGGATAGTTTCGCGGTAAACCGCAGGCAACGGCAAAAGTTCCATCGCCGCAACCGGTGCGCGGCACCCCTGAATCAAAAACCCCGGCTTTCGCCGGGGTTTGTCTGATTTTAATTATCCAGGAAGCTTCTGAGTTTCCGCGAGCGCGACGGGTGCTTGAGCTTGCGCAGCGCCTTCGCCTCGATCTGGCGGATGCGCTCACGCGTCACCGAGAACTGCTGGCCGACTTCTTCCAGCGTGTGGTCGGTGTTCATGCCGATGCCGAAGCGCATGCGCAGCACGCGCTCTTCGCGCGGCGTGAGCGAAGCGAGCACGCGTGTCGTGGTCTCGCGCAGGTTCGACTGGATCGCAGCATCGATCGGCAGCACCGCATTCTTGTCCTCGATGAAATCGCCGAGGTGTGAATCCTCCTCGTCGCCGATCGGGGTTTAGAGCGAGATCGGCTCCTTCGCGATCTTCAGCACCTTGCGCACCTTTTCGAGCGGCATGCCGAGCTTCTCGGCAAGCTCCTCGGGCGTCGGCTCGCGGCCGATCTCGTGCAGCATCTGGCGCGAGGTGCGGACGATCTTGTTGATCGTCTCGATCATGTGCACCGGAATACGGATGGTGCGCGCCTGATCGGCGATCGAGCGGGTGATCGCCTGCCGGATCCACCAGGTTGCGTAGGTCGAGAACTTGTAACCGCGGCGATACTCGAACTTG
>CAUJKG010000023.1 GCA_963205465.1 Pseudomonadota bacterium
TTCCCGTCCGGCGTGCGCAGTCCGAACCAGTTATCGCGCACCTGCTCATAGTGCTTTTCGGGCTGGTAGGTATGCTGGGTCTTGGCAAGGCCAAGCTGCACGATGCTGAGGCGACCGATCGAAGACAAGAGCGAATAGGAAGCCACCACGCGATCGCGTTGCGCTATGACCAGTGCGACCCGCGCGTTGACCAGTTCAGCCTGTGCGTTCAGCACGTCGAGCGTGGTCCGCTGACCGACACGGTATTCTTCCCGGACGCCGTTCAGCGCGATCTGCGCGGCAGCGACCTGTGCCTGCGCGGCTTCCACCTGGAAGCGCGACGCCGATACCAGTCCCCAGGACTGAATAACCGCGGCCCGCACCTGATCGCGGATGACGTCGCTTTCAAGCTGCCGCTGGCCGGTCAGTTCCTTGGCCTGACGAATGCGGGAATACTCCGCACCGCCCTGATAGATCGGCACGGTCAGACGCAGACCGGCGGACATATCGAAGTTATTGTAGACGCTCGGACTCGGATCAGAAAAGCGTTGCGCGCTCGCTTCTAGATTAAGCTGCGGCATGAGCGATCCTTCGGCGACCTTCACCTGCAATTGCGCGATATCGACGCCGTGACGCGCAGCCATGATCGCAGGATGGATGCCGAATGCCTCGGCGACGGCGGCGTCGAGGGATGCCACCTTCAGCTTCTCGTAAGGGCGCGGCGCACGGAGATTGCCGGCTTCGGTGCCGATCGCGCGACGATAATTGGCGCGCGAGGCGTTCAGGTTCGCCTGCGCGGCACTGAGTGCGGATTCAGCGGCGCGCAGCCGCGCCTGCGCTTGCGCAACATCGGTGCGCGTCAGCTCGCCGACCTGAAAGCGGTCGTTGGTGGCGCGAAGCTGCTCGTTCAACGCCTGCACGTTTTGCTGCTGCAACTGCACGATCGCCGCGTCGCGAATGACATTCATGTAAGCGGTGACGGCGTCGAGCAATACGTTCTGCTCGGTGTTGCGGAGCGTCTCGCGAGCCGCCCGGACCTGACTCTCCGCCGAACGCACGAGGTTGCCGGTCTGGAAACCGTTGAAGAGGTTCTGCTGGGCCGTGATTCCGTAGCCCCGCGGATAGTTTTTCGTGTTCGTCGTCCCTGCAGGGGTCTGCGTGCGGGTGTGATCGACGTCCGCCTGCGCGTTGCCGAAAACCTTTGGTCTGTATCCTGCGAGCGCTTGCGGAACCTGCTCATCGGCCACCCGCGTCGCCGCGCGTTGCGCATTGATCGTCGGATTAGCGAAATAAGCGTTGAGCAGCGCCTGCTCCAGCGTCTGGGCAGACAACGTGATCGTGGAGGCCGCGAGAACGCATGCTGCACCGACAAGGCGGAAGGCACGCGGATATTTGCATTCCATAGACGACATACAACCCCGGCCAGCCGTCTAGCGCGGCGATCCGAAGGTTCCCTGATGTGTCCCGGACAATAGTGGACGTGCCGCTCTTCGCAAACCGAAGAAGGGCAAGCCGCAGGCCTTTCCCCCGATAGTGCTGCGCTGCCGCAACACTCTCCTTGCAGCAGACGACGTTCCGCTACGGAAAACGCTTAGAAAACGAAGCCGCGGGGCCGCTCAAACCCCGGCAACGGCGGAATTGCCGCATCGAACAGCCGGCGCGCGTTCACGTGCTCGCCTGTGCGGGTAAAAAGCATGACTTTCGGCGCGCGATCCTTGCGAATCACCGCTGCCAGCCGGCCTCCGTCCCGAAGCTGCGCGGCAAGCGCTTCCGGAATTTCTTCGACCGCGCCGCCGATCAAAATAGCGTCGTACGGCTGGCCCAAAGCCCATCCCGCAGCCGCCGGACCGGAAACGACCTCCACGTTCGAGGCGGAAATCGCTTTCTTCGCAAACGCGGCCAGCGTCGCATCCGCTTCCAGCGCGACCACCCGGCCGGCCACACGACTCAGCACCATGGACGAGTATCCAGTGGCGCAACCGACATCGAGGACTTTCGATTCAGGCGTCAGCTCCAGCCCCTGAATCATTTTGGCGAGAACCATGGGTTCCATCAGGTAACGTGCGGGATTGCCTTCCGCCGCTTCCTGGACGCAGAGATCGTCGTCGATATAGGCAAGATCTGCCCTCGCCTTCGGCACGAACTGCTCGCGCGGCACTTCCAGCATCGCTGCGATCAGCGCTGCGTCGGTCACGTCGTTCACGCGAACCTGACCATCCACCATGGCCCGTCGCGCCTGCGCAAAGTCAATCATGCGGAAATCTTCGAAAAAAGCGGCGATCCGAGAGGAATGGTCCAGCATTCCCGAAAAGGCAAGGTGGCGCTTTTGCGCGTGAAGAGAATTTTCCCTCCGTCAATTGCCCGGTAACCACCCCTTTGCTACACCGCCTCCCGCGTCCCGCGGGCAAACTCGCGGTGGGGATGGCCACGTGGCGGAGTGGTTACGCAGCGGACTGCAAATCCGTGTACCCCGGTTCGATTCCGGGCGTGGCCTCCATTTTCTCTCTACTCCGGCGAATTCCACCTATTTCGCCGGAGGATATGCGACGAAACACCCCCTTTTCACAGTTTTGCCGGTGGCGGGGACGTCCTTTTCCCAGCACGGCGCAACTTTTATCTGTCCTATGGAAACGACCTGGCTAAAGCGCTTGGCAAGGCTGGCCGAAGCCGTTTATAGGGTGCCCCGCGCGCTTCGCCGCGCCGTTCCGCGGTAGCTCAGTGGTAGAGCAATCGACTGTTAATCGATCGGTCGTAGGTTCGAATCCTACCCGCGGAGCCAGCTTTGGCCCCACCAGCATCATCCTTCGTCCGCACCGCTAAGTCTGGTTCAGCGCAATTGAATCAGACTTGTCGCTTACCTGTTTGATTGAGCGTGATCTTTTCCGAAACCCACTTCGTACTTTTCGGGATCATGCTCTACGATTTGAGCCGTCGCAGCCGAAAGGCAAAGGCGCATTGCATCACGCCGAACAGGATCGCGTAGAATGCGATGACCCAGATCAGCGCAATCGCACCGGCGCCCGGCGCGACGATCAGCGCAAGACCGAACAGGACCGACAACGCACCGCTCAGAATGAGCATCCA
>CAUJKG010000024.1 GCA_963205465.1 Pseudomonadota bacterium
AGGTTTGCCAGCCTTCGTTTTTCGCGCGCTCAAGAAACTGGCGAAACGGAACCCCGGGATTATGCCGCTGCGCATAAATATAACTGCGCGGCATTTTCGGCTCACCGTGGTTGAGCAACAGCGGCTCCTGAAAGCACGCCAGCGGCTGATGCACACGGCGCGGCGTGATCCACGCGACGTCTTCGGCTGAAGTATCCGGCGGCACCGGACTCGGCGGCAGCCGCCAGTCGTCGACCACGCCCGCAAGCCTGCGCTCGCGCTCCTCCGGCGTGACGAGATCAAGCACACTCTCTCCGTGCCTCGGCACGAAAGCGTCGAGATAGACGAGTTTGGCGATGCGGTCCGCCGCCATGGCGGCGACGCCGGTCGCAACCATGCCCCCATAAGAATGGCCGATCAGGATCGCGTCTTTCACGTCTTCGAATTGCAGGGCCATCAACATGTCCTGCACATGCGTTTCCAGCCCGATCAACGAGGAAGCAAGATGCACGCGCTCGCCAAGGCCGGTGTAGGTCGGCGTGAGCAGCGCGTGGCCTTTCGCGCGCAAGAGCGGATGCATCTTCTTCCACACCCAGCCCGCGGACCAGGCGCCATGCGCGACGACGAAAGTAGTCATCTTGTTCCTCCCTCTCACCCTTCAAGCCGCGAGCGCTTTCGCGCCCGCTCCCCAGGGTGAGGATTTTATTTTTGCCTCGTCCTGAGGAGGCGGCGAAGCCGCCGTCTCGAAGGATGAGGCAAGGAATCAAACCCCGAGCTTCTTGTGCAGGCTCGTGCTGGTCGTGGTGTATTGGAACACGAGACGCTTGTCCGGGTAAATGATCTTGTATGCGGCCTGCGCCATCAGCGCGGCTTCGTGGAAGCCGGAGAGAATGAGCTTGAGCTTGCCGGGATAATAGTTGACGTCGCCGATGGCGAAAACGCCCCGCTCGCTGGTCTCGAACTTCTCGGTATCGACCACGATGCGATCGGCGTCGAGCCGCAAGCCCCAGTTGCCGACCGGGCCGAGCTTGATCGTGAGCCCGAAGAAAGGAAGCAGCACATCGGCTGCGAGGTCGAAGGTCGAGTTGTCGTCGCGGCGCGCGACCACCTTGCGAAGCACGCCGTTCTCGCCTTCGAGCGCATGCAGCTGACCGAGTTCGAAATCGATCTGCTTCGCCGCGACCAGCTGCTTCATCTTGTTGACGCTGTCGGGGGCGGCGCGGAATGCGTCGCGGCGATGCAGGAGCGTCAGCTTCTTTGCCAGCGGCGCGAGATTGAGCGTCCAGTCAAGCGCACTATCGCCGCCGCCCGCGATCACGATGTTCTTGCCGCGAAAGGCTTCCATCGAACGCACGAGATAGAATACCGACTTATTCTCATATTGCTCGATACCGGGCAGCGGCGGTTTCTTGGATTCGAACGAACCGCCTCCGGCGGCGATCACCACGACCTTGGCTTCGATGATGCCGCCGATATCGGTCGTGAGCCGGAAGCCGCCGGCGATACGTTCCAGCGTTTCGACCCGCACGCCGAGTTCGAATGTCGGCGCGAAAGGTCTGATCTGTTCGAGCAGGTTATCGACGAGCCCCTGCCCCGTGACCCGCGGCAGGCCGGGAATGTCGTAGATCGGCTTCTCCGGATAAAGCCCGCTGCACTGGCCACCCGGCTTCTCGAAGATATCCACGACATGCGCTTTGATATCCAGAAGACCGAGTTCGAACACCGCGAACAGCCCCACCGGACCCGCGCCGATGATGAGGGCATCCGTCTTAAAAACTTCGCTCGTGATCTCCGGCATCGCTTCTTCGCTTTATTACGCCGCTGTTTCGCGAGGGATATAGAACCGTCCGTCGCGGCGTCGCAATCGCAACGCAGGGCGCCTTGCCGCGAAGTTCGGAATTTGAATAATTCCTGACTACACGAGTTTGGAATACTTATAATTATATAATAATTTCAATGACTTGACTCTAGTCACCGCGCGCGCGATCAAATCCGCGCGGGCAAATCCGTCCGTAAGCAATCCGAAACCTGCCAGCACACGCCAGCGAACTCGGACAATAAGTTCAGGGGCTGGACGATGAACTCTTCCACGCGCGCCGCGCTGAAGCGGTCGCTGCTATCTGCCGTCGTATTCTCTTTCTTCCCGGCCTGCGCTTTCGCGCAGACCGCACAAACTGCGCCGAACGCGCAGCTCCCCACCATCGAAGTCACCGGCGTCCCCACCACGCAGGAAGCCGTCTACCAGACGCCTTCGGCGGTAAGCACCGTTGGCGAGGGCGAGATCGACACCTTCGGCTCGGAGAAGCTCGACAACGTGTTGCGCTCGCTGCCCGGCGTCTTCACCCGCGACAGCCCGAACCAGCCCGGCACGTCCGTGAACATCCGTGGCTTCGAAGGCTCCGGCCGCGTGACCATGATGATCGACGGCGTGCGTCAGAACTTCCGCTTTACCGGACACGAAGCGCAGGGCTTCCTGTATGTCGACCAGCAGCTTCTTGCCGGCATCGACGTGCAGCGCGGCACCGTGATCGGCACCGGTGGCACCGGCTCGCTGGCCGGCACCGCGAACTTCCGCACACTCGGCGTCGATGACATTCTTCGTCCGGGCCGCAATTTCGGCGCGCTCAACTCCACCACCTTCGGCACCAACGGCACCGGTTTCATGAACATAATCGCCGCTGCCGCGCGAGTCAGCCCGAATGTCGCATTCGCAGGCGCATTCGGCTTCCGCAATTCGCATCTTTACAAGAACGGTGCGGGTGTGATCGTCCCCTTCGCGGGCGAACAGGAACTCACCTCGGGTCTGTTCAAACTCGATCTCGCACCGACCGAACACTCCACGCTGAAATTCGGCTACGTCAAATACGACAACCTGTTCAGCGCCAACTCCTATCTGCAGAACCTGCAGGCCGACACCTTCACGATCAAATACGCCTATAAGCCGGCCAACGACCTGATCGACTTCAAGTTCAATGTGAACGCGAACAATGTCGATATGCGGTATCTGCGCGGACTGAATGCGTTCGCGACCGCAAGCAACCGCCGCATCAAGGACCGCGGTCTCGGCTTTGACACCTCGAACGTGTCGCGCTTCCTGCTCGGCGACATTCATGTACGTTCGCAGACCGGCGTCGAATATTTCGCCGATCAGTTCGTTACGACGAACGGCGGTGTGAATCCGACGGCGGACAGTTCGGTCCTGGGTATTTTCAACCAGACCACTTTCACCCGCGGCATGTTCGATCTGACCGCAGGTCTGCGGTACGATCACTACAACATCCAAGGCGCGGGCGAAGTTCTCGTGCCTGGCCCCTTCCTGCCTGCCGGACCGTTCAACATCGACCGCGACGTCGGCCGCCTGAACCCGAAGGTGACGCTGGCCGCGCGTGTTACGCCGTGGTTCCAGCCCTTCGTGACCTATTCGGAGTCGATGCGCTCGCCGAACAGCTTCGAAATGTTCGTGGGCGGCACGCATCCCGGCACGCCTGGCAACAGCGGCACGAGCTACATTCCCAACCCGACGCTCGAGCCTGAAATCCAGAAGGGCGTCGAGATCGGCGCGAACTTCGTTCGTGACGGCCTCTTCACCACCGGCGACGCCTTCCGCATGAAGACGGTGTTTTTCAACAAAAACGTGAGCAACTATATCGTCTATTGCTCCACGGCGAGCGGACTTCCTGCGCCGGGCCCTGCCGCGTTCAACTACTTCTGCAATGTACCCGGCAACTCGCGTGTCAACGGCGTCGAACTGCAGGCGAGCTACGATGCCGGCTACGTGTTCGCGGGCGTAAGCTACACGTACCTCAACAACAACCTGCCGGCGCAGACGCCGGGCTTCGGTGCAAGCCAGTATATGCCCGACCACAATCTCGTCGTGACGCTCGGCGGCCGCTTCCTCGACAAGCGCCTGACCGCGGGTCTGCGTGCCTACTTCGTTTCGGGCGCCGACGATCCGTCCTATTCGGCAACCGCGCAACGTCCAGGCTACGAACTGCTCGACCTGTTCGCCGAATACACCGTGCGTCCGGGCTGGACCGTCAGCACCACGCTCATCAACGCGTTCGACAAGACCTACACGCCGCTCCTCGGCACGCCGCCGAGCTCAAGCTGCGTGTCCTTCATCCCGGGCGGCTGCCCGCCCTCGCCGGACAGCGGACGCGGGCGCACGCTCCTCGTGACTTCGAAGATCCAGTTCTGACGGCGTAAAAACGCTGCCAGCGAAGCCCAACTGGGCCCGGCGAGAGCCGGGCCCTTTTTCTTTGCCGGCTTCGTAAAAACCGCAAACGCGATCAACGGCGCTTGGCTATGGTCGCGGGTATGACAAAACACGAAACCCAGCTGGACTACGGCCGCCGCATCGCGAGAGTGACCGATTACATCGCTGCCAATCTCGACGGCGAACTGAACGTCGAGCGGCTCGCCGAGGTCGCCACCTTCTCGCCGTTTCACTTCCATCGCATCTATCGCGAAGCGACCGGCGAAACGCTGACCGACACCGTGCGCCGCCTGCGGCTACATCGCGCCGCGGTCGAACTGACGCGCGAAGATGCGCCGCTCGAAAAGATCGCAAAGCGCGCGGGCTACAGCACGCTTGCCGCCTTCACGCGCGCCTTCTCCGCCGACTATGGCGTGCCGCCCGGCACCTAACGGCTGCGCGGCTCACTCCTGCCTCCCAACCCGAAACGGCCGTCCGCACAAGCCATGCCGTACCGTGTCGAGATCGAACCCTTCGCCGGGGCGCGCCTTGCCGCGATCCAACATCGCGGCGACTATCAGACGATCGGCAACAGCTTCGCCAAAGTGCAGATCTGGTTTGCCGCGCACAAACTGCCGATCACACGCTCCTTTGGAATCTACTTCGACGATCCCGAGAGCATTCCCGAAAAGGATCTGCGCGCCGAAGCCGGGCTCGTCACGGATGAAGACATCGGCAACGCCGGAGCCATCCGTATCGTTCCGATCCCGGCGATGCTCTGCGCCAGCGTGCTGCACAAGGCCCCTATGCCGAGTTGGAGCGCGCCTATCGCCATCTCTTCCGCGACTGGCTCCCGGCAAGCGGCTACGAGGCCGCCGATTTCTCCTGCTTCGAGGAATATCTGAACGATCCGCGCGAGACGCCTGCTTCCGAACTTCTCACCCGTGTCCATCTCCCCATCAAAGGTGAAGCATGAAAACGCTCGACTGCTATCCGCTGATTACCGTTGACGACATGCGCGCCGGCCGCGACTTCTATGTGAGGCATTTCGGCATGGACGTGATCTTCGAAGCCAGCTGGGTCGCGATGCTGGGCGATGCCGCAAGCGGCAAGATCGCAATCGGCTTGATGACGCCGGATCATCCGACCAACCCGCCGGGGCCCGAAGTTTTCAACGGCAAGGGAATGATCCTCACGATTCAGGTACGCAACGCCGCGAAAGCCTGCGCCGCGCTGAAAGCGCAGAACGTGAGCATCTTCTACGATCTGCACGAGGAGCCCTGGGGTCAGCGGCGCTTTACGCTCACCGACCCGAACGGCGTGATCGTCGACGTAGTCGAACAAACCGCCCCCGCGGACGGCTATTGGGAGCGGTACATGAGCGCTGCATAACGCGGGCGCTCACAGAATTGTGGATTGCCAAAGCTCGTATTCATGCGCAGAATTTGCGTGTGATCGTCCGGCAAAACCTCTTCTCGACCTTGCAGCAGCGCTTCGCGCTGCTGCTTCTCGTTCTGCTCGCGCTCGCAACGCCTGCGACCGCGCAGGAATATCTGCGTGAAGACCTGCGCGTTCCGAAAGCCGATGCCGGCGAGCAAGGACTGCAGGCGCTGTTCATCCGGCCGAGCGCACCCGGCAAATATCCGCTCGTGATTTTCAACCACGGCACACCGCGCGATCCGACCGCCCGCCGCCAGTTCTCGCCCTACTCATTTCTGCCAGCGGCAATGCAGTTCGTGCGGCGCGGCTACGCGATCGCAATGGTCATGCGCCGCAGTTACGGCACCTCCGGCGGGAATTACTCCGACGGCGTGAACTGCAACGGCGACGCGAACTTCACACAGACCGGACTGAACGCAGCCGCCGACATCCGCGCAGCGCTCGAATATTTCGCGCGCCGCCCCGACGTGGACGCCAACACGATCATCGCGGTCGGCGAATCCGCGGGCGGACTGGGCTCGCTGGCGCTGTCCTCGCTCCGGCCGCGCGGCCTAAGAGCGGTCATCAGTTTTGCTGGCGGCCACGGCTCCACGTCGTCGTTCCAGATCTGCCAGAAATACAAGCTGATCAACGCCTTCGCGAATTACGGCAAGACCTCGCAGGTCCCGACGCTCTGGATTTACGCGGAGAACGATACCTTCTTCGAGCCACGTGTCGCGCAGGAGTTCTACAACGCCTTCAACGATGCCGGCGGCAAGGCCGAGTTCATCGCGCATCCGCGGAGCGGCGAGGAAGGACACAACTTCATCTAT
>CAUJKG010000025.1 GCA_963205465.1 Pseudomonadota bacterium
CGACGCCTGCAAGCCGGAAAGCGAAGGCGCGAAATCCTATGCGCAGGTGCTGGAGCGCATTCGCAAGGGCAGATAGCGATCCCGCGCCATTGATCTCGGGTTTACCCGAGATCAATTCTTAAACAGCACAAGTCGGCCAAAGCCGACTTGTGTACGGCTCCTCACCATGAGGCGCTTATTTCTTAAAGCGGCAGGAGACCCTGAATCCCCATCAATCCCTTCGGCAGCTTGATGATGCTGAGATCGGACGGGGGATCGAGATCGGCCGGATTCTGCGGCTGCCGCTTCAACTCGGTCACTTCGAACACCGTGCGCTGCTTGCCGTCGATCACGACATTCGTCCTGAGCGCGATGTTGTCCTGCGTCAGACAGGCTTCGGCGCTCTGGCCCGATGAAGTTACTTTCCAGATCGTGCAGGGCTGTCCGGCCACGGTGTCGTTGCCGAGCTTTGTACCTTCGCCGATCACCTGACCGAACATGGCGTCGTCGCCGAACCCGACTTCCATCGCAGTGCCCTGCACGCCGGGAATCGGCAGCACCAGCACCATGCGCTTGCGGGTGAGATCGATGAAGCCGGCGGCCGGCTCCTTGAACTGCGGCATCGCAATTTCGATCCGCATCTTCCCGTTCGAATGACGGATGAAGAGCGTGCCGTCATTGAGCAGTTTGGCGCGCGCTTCGAAATCGACTTTCGGCAGCGGCACCGGCTCCGCTTTTGCGCCCTGCGCGGCCAAGGCCGCCACAAATGAAACCGCCAAGGAAACCAGAAAGAAGCCTTTCGCTGCGAGTTGCCGGATCATTTGCGTTTCCTTCCGAATGAGCGCCTTGGCTAGCATGACGGCCGCGATGCGGCCATTCACGAAGCCTTGCATTTTGCGCCTCGCGCTGCCCGCGCTACATAGGCGCCGCAGGCTTCGGCGTAAAAAAGACATGAGCGAGACGAATTATTACACGACGCTGCCGGGCGAGGGGCTCGAGCAAAGGCTCGACCCGAAGCTACTGGCGCTGGCCGGTGCCTATCCGGAACCGACGTTGCTGCTGGATCGCAGCGGCATTGTGCTCGGCGGCAACGCGGCCGCGGAAGCCATGCTCGGCCGCATGCGGGTGGGGACGCCGATCTCCTTAACCCTGCGTGCGCCCGAAGTGGTCGAGGCTGTGCGCGAAGCCGGCATTTTCGGCGCCGCCGGCAGGGTCGGCTTCAACCTGCGAGTTCCGGTGGAGCGCAGCTATGAGGCGCATATTCTGCCGATCCGTTTCGATCCGGCAGTGGCGGCCGGTGCGCCCGATCTCGTCATGCTGGTGTTTCGCGACCTGACGCAGGCCATGCGCGTCGACCAGATGCGCGCGGATTTCGTGGCGAACGCGAGCCACGAATTGCGGACCCCGCTCGCCTCCGTGACCGGCTTCATCGATACGCTGCGCGGCCCCGCGCGCGACGACCCGGCCATGCGCGAAAAATTCCTCGGCATCATGAGCGAGCAGGCGCGGCGCATGTCGCGGCTGATCGACGATCTCTTGTCGCTTTCGCGCATCGAGATGAACGTGCATCGCATGCCGGAAACGCCGGTGGATCTTGTGCAACTGGCGGCGCACGTACGGGATTCGCTTTCGCCGCTTGCGCATGAGCGTGGCGTCGAGATCGTGCTGCAAACGCCTGCCGCGCCGGTGGTCGTGCGCGGCGAGCGCGACGACCTGATCCGGCTGATCGAGAACCTCGTCGAGAACGGACTGAAATACGGCGCGAACGGCAAGCGCGTCGAAATCAGTTTGCGGCTCGAGGGGCAGGAAGCGGTGCTTACGATCCGCGACTTTGGTCCCGGCATTGCGCCCGAACATTTGCCGCGGCTCACGGAGCGCTTTTATCGCGTGGATGCCGCGCATAGCCGCGAGCAGGGCGGCACGGGCCTCGGGCTTGCGATCGTCAAACACATCGCTGCCCGCCACCGCGCACGGCTCGGCGTGGAAAGCGAAGTCGGAAAAGGAGCCGCTTTTTCGGTTCGCTTTCCGTTATCCACTGCCTGAGGTCAATAAATCTCCAACGTTCGTAACGGCTTGCTGTGTCATGCAACTGTCATGGCTGCGTCATAGAAGCGAGATGCCCGGTCCCTAGGAGTCCGGCGTCCGGTCTTGAAAGAAAGGCAGCGGGGCTGCCGCCCGGACGAAGTGTTCACAGGAAGGAGTAGATCTCCGTGAAACATTCGAAATTCGCTCTCCGCGCGGCCATCGCGCTGACCGGCGTCACCGTCGCCGGCTATGCCATCGCTGCCGACATCTCGGGTGCCGGCGCGAGCTTCCCTTATCCGGTCTATGCAAAATGGGCCGACAGCTACAAGAAGGTCTCGAACGTCAACCTGAACTACCAGTCGATCGGTTCGGGCGGCGGCATCAAGCAGATCATCGCCAAGACCGTTACCTTCGGCGCGACCGACGCGCCGATGAAGGAAGCCGATCTCGAGAAGAACGGCCTCGTGCAATTCCCGACCGTGATCGGCGGCGTCGTGCCGGTCGTGAACATCGACGGTATCAAGCCGGGCCAGATCAAGATCGACGGTCCGACGCTTGCGAAAATCTTCCTCGGCGAAGTCAAGACCTGGAACGATGCGGCGATCGCCAAGCTCAATCCCGGCGTGAACCTGCCGAATACGGCGATCGCAATCGTGCATCGCTCGGACGGATCCGGCACCACGTTCCTCTTCACCAACTATCTCGGCAAGGTGAGCAAGGACTGGGACGACAAGGTCGGCGTTTCGACCGCTGTGAAGTGGCCGGCTGGCATCGGCGCCAAGGGTAACGAAGGCGTGGCTAACACCGTCGCGCAGACCAAGGGCGCGATCGGCTACGTCGAATATGCCTATGCGAAGCAGAACAAGCTGACGTTCCTCAACATGCTCAACAAGGACGGCAAGACCGTCGAGCCGAGCATTGCCGCGTTCCAGGCTGCCGCCGCAGGTGCGGACTGGGCCAAGGCCAAGGGCTTCAACGTGATCCTGACCGATCAGCCCGG
>CAUJKG010000026.1 GCA_963205465.1 Pseudomonadota bacterium
GCGGATCTTCCGGAAATCAACGCGGATCCCCGCGCGTTCCGGCAGGTCGTCATCAACCTCGTATCGAATGCGATCAAGTTCACCGAGGCCGGCGGCAAGGTCGATGTTACCGCACGCGCGGCCGGCGGTATGCTGGAGCTGATCGTCGCCGATACCGGCGTCGGCATCCCGGAAGCTGATCTTGCGCGGCTCGGCGATCCGTTCTTTCAGGGCCGCTCCTCCTACGACCGCATGTACGAAGGCACCGGGCTCGGTCTTTCGGTCGTGATGGGGCTCGTGAAGCTCCATAGCGGCAGCGTCGAGATCGAAAGCCGTCTCAGGAAGGGCACCAAAGTCTCGGTGCGCCTGCCGTTCGATTGCCACGCGGCGGCGAAAGCTGCCGGCACGAGTCAGATTGCGAAATTCCCCCAGCGCGCCGTTCATTCCGGCCGCGACGAAATGAAGGTAAGAAAAAGTGCGTAAACGCAGCCCTGCGCGCCGCGCGCGTGAAGATCAGGAAGACGATTTCGAGGCCGCGCCGAAGCGCCACTCGCTGCTGCGCCGCGCATTGGGCGTGCTTCTTCCCCGCCGCATTACCGATACGGTGGCGCTTGCGGTCGCGACCGCGGCATCCTTGGCTGTTGTCGTCAACGCGGTCGCCTTCCAGCAGACCACTGCGCCCGCGACCCTCGAAAGGCTGATTTCGGGCGACGGCGAGACGCCGACGCCGCAGCGCCGCCCCGCCGATGCCCCCGCGCGCAACATGAACGATCTGATCCAGAACATTCAGCGCGAGCTTTCCGTCCGCGGCTTTTATAATGGCGCGGTCGATGGCGTGCCCGGCCCGCGCACGGAGCAGGCGATCCGCGATTTCCAGAAGGGGAAGGGCGGTCAGAACACGCTCGAACCCAATGACGCGCTCCTGAACATGATCCGTAAGACGCCGGTGAAGAGCGACGTCACCGGTTCGATCACCACGCCCTCGCAGAACGAAGGCAAATCCCTCCGCGTGCTTTCGTTGCAGCGGGCGCTCGCGCGGCTTGGCTACGGTCCCATACGCCTGAGCGGCACTTTCAGCCCGGATACCAAGGACGCCATCGAACGCTTCGAGCGGGACTGGAGAATGCCGGTTACCGGGCTGATGTCCGAAAACCTCTTCACCAAGATCGCCTCCGTCAACGGCGCGCCGATCGATTGATTCTGGTCATTGCCGTCCGTTCCGACTACTGCTTCGTGATCCGCTTCACGAAGCCGTAAGGTCACGCTTGTGCGTCTGAAGAGTGCCATCTGGGTCGCGGCCTATGTCCGCCGCTGCAATACCGAAGGCAGCTATGCCGTCGTCCGCCGTCGCGGCGCGGAGGAGGCGGGCGCCATCTTCGTGAAGATTTCGAAACTCGACGGCACCGCCGCCCTGTTCGGGCCCGCGCCGCAAACCGCGTTCGCGGATGCGCGTCCGTCCGATCATTTGTTCGCGCCGTTTTTTCCGCAGGAGTTCGCGGCGGAAGCGGAGGTCGAGGCGCGAATCTTGCGCGAGCAGAAATTCGATCCGGATTTGTGGCTGGTCGAGGTCGAGGATCGCGCGGGCAGAAACTTTCTCGCACTCGCGCCGAAATGACGCCGCCGCCGCGTATCGTCTCCGCTCCCGTTAAGACGCTGTTAACCCTAACCGTTTGTTACTTGGACCCGAACTATTCGTAGATGCGGGGCCCAAGGAGGCCGTGATGGGGTTGTTGGTCAGATTTCCGCTGGAGCGCGCGCGCGCCGTTCCGCCGGTTGCGAGCGAAGGCGAAAGCGCGGCGATCCTCGTGCTGCCGGTCATTCGTATCGAGCGTGAAAAAGGCGAAGCTTTGAAGAAGCGCCAGCCCAAGACGCGTACGCGTAGCGGCTCGAGGTCGCGTCGGCACACCAAACGCCCGGCGTGAAGTGCCGGGAAAATTCCCGATAAGGTTTTTTGTCGCGCTCCTTTCGGCAGCGCTGCTGAGCGCTTGCGCGCGGGTGGGAGATTTCGACCGCCCGAATCCTTCCTATTTCCATGATGAGATGCTCCCGGTTGTCGGAGCCTATGCTGCGCAGCGCCGCGGCGAACCGGTTTCCAGCGCGCCGCTGACCGATGATGAGCGCACCTTGCGCGATCTCGCTTACGCGCTCATCGCGCCGCCGATCACGAGACAGAAATGGCTGGTGACGCTCGCCGACCTGCAGCAGTCGCGTGTGTTGCCCAACAGCAATCCGCCCTTTGCGGTCGAAAGCTATGCCAGCACGCTGATCGACGTACCGTATCGCTCGTCGACCGCGCGCTATTCGCGGCTGATCGACGATATACGCATCGATAGCGTCCGGGTGACGCCGTTCTTCACAGTAGCGAAGCGCGTCATCGATATGGACACGGTGCGCGAGCGGGGGCTTGCCGGTATCGGCCGTATCACGCCGCAGGAGCGCGAAATCGCGATGGCGCGGATCGCGGAGAACCGGATGCTGATCGGCTGGGTTTATCGCAGACTTGGCGAGCGTGTGCAGGGTTATCGCTTCGCACTTGAGCGGCTGTTGGTGAAAACACCAGCGCCCGCCGCCGTCGATGCCGAGCGCGCGTTGCGCGCCTATGAAGAACGGCTCGCCAAAATCCCCGTTCTGATCACGCCGGCGCAGCAAGCCGAAGGCCCGCAATACTTCAAACGCTGAAGCCCTATTGCTTTCGATGTGCTGCTTTACCAATCGGAAAGCAGGCTGGTAGAGGCCGGTTCCATTTTAACGAACCTTAAGCGGAGCCACTATTAGAGTACCTCGGCATTGCAGGGGGCGGTTTCATTATGACTTTCATCGGCTTTTTCGGCCGCATCAGACAGTTCATGTCGGTCAGAACGGACAACCCGGAGCTTTTGAAAGCCCAGTTCGCTGCATTGTCCCGCACGATCCCGCTGCTTTATTTTATCCTCGTGGCCAATGCCTGGGTACTGGCCGGTACCTTCTTCGGCAAAGCGCCGAATTGGCTCAGCGTCTATGTCGCGCTGGGACTCAGCGCCATCTGCGCCATGCGGCTGGTATTCTGGTGGCGAAGGCGGACGGTCGCGTTCGACAGCGAGCGCGCCGCGCGCGAAATGAGGCGGACGAACAAGATCTCCGGATCTTTGGGCCTCGCGTTCTCCGCCTGGGGCATCGCGCTGTTTCCCTATGGCGATGCCTATGCCCAGGCGCATGTCGGAACCTTCCTGACCATGGCGATGCTGAGCTCCATGCTCTGCCTCATCCATCTGCGCTCGGCGGC
>CAUJKG010000027.1 GCA_963205465.1 Pseudomonadota bacterium
TCGCTGGACGCCGCGACCTCGACGCTGCGCACCCAGTCTTCGACCTTCGGTTCGAAGCTCTCGGTCGTGCAGACCCGTCAGGACTTCACCAAGAACCTGATCAACGTGTTGCAGGTCGGCGCCGACAACCTGACGCTCGCCGACTCCAACGAGGAAGGTGCGAACCTCCTCGCCCTGCAGACCCGTCAGTCGCTGTCCACCTCGGCCCTCTCGATGGCCGTCCAGGCGGACCAGAACGTGCTGCGCCTGCTCCAGTAAGCGGACGAAACATCAAAATACCGGCGGCGGGGCCAAAAGCCCCGCCGTTTTCTTTTGGAGAGTTGAAAGCCCGGGCGCTTTCGCGCAGCTTCGACGGTAAGCGGGTCTGGGCTGATTCGGAGGAGCATGAAGATGGGCTTGAAGGTCGAACTGAAGCCTGGCGAACGCATCATCATCGGCGAGTCGATCGTCACCAACGACGATCAACGGACCCGGCTCGTCATCGAGGGCGATGCGCCGATCCTTCGCGAGAAGGACATCATGACGGTCGAGGACGCCAACACCCCCTGTAAGCGCGTCTATCTCGTGGTCCAGCTCATGTACCTGAGCCGCGACCCCCAGAACCATCACGACGCGTATTTCAAGCTGGTAAAGGAAATCATTGCCGCCGCGCCAAGCACTTCCCGCTATTTCGACCGCGTCAATAATCAGATTTTAACCGGGAATAGCTACAAAGCACTCAAAGAAGCGCAATCTCTTATTGAGTATGAGAAGGAACTGCTCGCGAATGCGTGATGCGGCCAATACCTACGCAAAGAATGCTCAATCCACCGGCAACCCACGCGAACTCGAAGCCCAGCTCCTGATGCGCGCCGCTGCCAAACTCCAGGCTGTCCGCGACGGCGCGCTGGTAAAGGGCGACGAAGTCGTTTCCGCCATACGCTATAACCGGCGCCTGTGGATCCTGTTCGGCGGCTCCGTCAGCCGCCCCGAAAACCCGCTTCCCCTTCCGATCAAGCAGAACCTGGCGAACCTCGCGAACTTCATCGTCAAGCACTCCATTACCCTGGAAACCTCGACCGAAGGCTCCGCGGACCGGGTCGGCGTGCTGATCAACATCAATCGCGAGATCGCGGCAGGACTGCGCACCACCTCGCAGGCCGCCTGAGCGACCGCATAAAACAAAAAAAGAAAGCGCCGCGGCACACCACCGCGGCGTTTTTCTTTTGACCGCGCGTCTTAGAGGAACTTCACCAGCGAAAGTTGCGACAGCATCGCCGTCACCTGCAACGACGCCTGCATGCGCGTGTTGAGCGCGAGGAGCTTCACCCCGATCTCTTCGTCGGAGACGTTTTCGATGTTCGCGATCATGTCCTGCAAAACCGGCGAGCGCTCGGCAAGCCGCTGCTTCGCGCTCTGCGCGGCGAGGTTCGCGCCGGCAATCTCGGTCTGAATGCCTTCAATCTGCTGCATGCTCGAAGGCACATCCATCGCCGACCCGACGCGCGCGGCGAGCGCGTAATAAGCGTCTCGCGCATCGGCGTTACCCGGCAGAAAACTGACGGCGGCAAATACCGCCTCGTTTTGCACGATCCAGCGGATGCCTTCCTCATTGGCGCGCGCGCCGTAATTCACCGAGATCGCCTCGTCGACACGCGCCACGGCAGTGGTCCGCGCATTGTCGGTCCCGGCATCGCCGAGATACCAGGAAATCGTATTCGACGTCGTGCCGTCGGTCATTGCGGTCGCGTTGTAGAACGGCGGCGAGCCCGCGATCCGTTGCGGCGGATTCGAAGCATCGGTTGCGAAGAAATCGTTGCCGGCCTTCATCGCGGACGCCGCGACGAGTTCGGTGCGACCGAGACGCTGCAACTCGGTATCGAGCGCGGCCGTGAGATTGGCGGCGGTATCGCCCGGCGTCGCGCCGATGGTGAATTCCTTGTCGCCAGGAGGCGAAGCGGTCGTCGCGGTCAGCGCGATGGCCGTGCTGGTGCCGTCCGGCATCGTGAGCGAAATCCGCACGGTCCCGCCGGCCGGCGGATTGCTGCCGCCTAAATCGATCGAAAGCGCTGCCGGGGGTGCCGAAGGGCCGGTAATCGTCGCGCCGAAACTGGTGGTCGCACCGCTGATCTTGAAGCCGAAAGGATGTGCGCCGTCTTCCTGCAAGGAGACGACGCTGCCTGCGGCCGCGTTGACCGTGATGCGGCCGCGCTGGTCCGCGCCCTGATCCGCCTGCAGCCGCTCGTTGATGATCTGCTTCAGCCCGGCCTGCGTGCCTTCGCCTTCGAGAATGCGCGACATCGTATCGGTCGCCTTGGTATCGGTGGCGCGGCCCGAGAACAGATAGCGGCCGCCCGCATCGGCATTGAGCAGGCTCAACATTTCGCCAAGACGGCCGAGCGCCGAGCGCTGCGCGGCGGTTTGCCCGTTCTGCACCAGCGCATAATCGATTGGCGCGCTGAGATCGGCGCGCGTCTCGTTGCGAAGCTCGCCGATGCGCTGCAGCGAGATATTCATCAGCTTCGCGCGCGTTCCGAGATTCGAGGAGTTGGACTGGAACACCGAGGTGCTGGAAAGCTGCGCGCGAAGATTGAGCACGAGACCGGCGCCAAGTCCGAGGCCGCCATAGGTGCTGGACTTCTTTCCGGTACCGAGCTGGCGCTGCAGATCCGCGAGCTGGTC
>CAUJKG010000028.1 GCA_963205465.1 Pseudomonadota bacterium
TGACGCCTCCCACGACCCGACGTCGCTGATGCCGGCACCTGTGCATTTTTCGCACAATGTGCTGCGCCTCATGGCGGCCGACCGTCACTCGGGCAAGCAGAAGCTGTTCGAACCGGACGCGAAGAGCCAGTTCACGCTGCAATATGAGAACGGCAAGCCGGTGAAGTGCACGGCCGTCGTGGTCTCGACGCAACACAAGGAAAAAGACGGCAAGAACGTTCTGGAGTCGGGCGACATCAAGCAACTCGTGCTGCCTTACATCAAGAAGGTGCTCCCCGAAGGCTGGATGCCGCCGCTCGACCAGATTTACGTGAACCCGACCGGCCGTTTCGTCATCGGCGGCCCGGATGGCGACACCGGCCTCACCGGCCGCAAGATCATCGTCGACACCTACGGCGGCGCGGCCCCGCATGGCGGCGGCGCGTTCTCCGGCAAGGATCCTTCGAAGGTCGATCGCTCGGCGGCTTATGCCGCGCGCTATCTCGCGAAGAACGTCGTTGCCGCCGGTCTCGCTGACCGCTGCACGATCCAGCTCTCTTACGCGATCGGCGTCGCGCACCCCTTGTCCGTCTATGTGAACACCGACGGCACCGGCAAAGCCGACGAGCAGAAGATCGCAAAGGTATTGCAGGAACTGATGAGCCTGACGCCGCGCGGCATCCGCACGCATCTGAAGCTGAACAAGCCGATCTATGCGCGCACCGCGGCTTACGGCCACTTCGGCCGCAAGGCCGACAAGGACGGGGGCTTCTCGTGGGAGAAGACCGATCTCGCGGACAAGCTCCGCAAAGCGTTCTGATCAACGAGACAAGCGCCGCGCATCAGCGCGGCGCTTTTTTCGGCCGCCGCAAAGGGCACAAGCTGCGCAAGCAGCAGGCCGAACGCTACGAAGAACTCCTCCCGACACTCTCGCTCGATCTCGCGCAGCCCTGCCCGCGCGATCTCGCGGCGTTGTTTTCGTTCAAACCTGAAAAATTCCAGCTCGAAATCGGGTTCGGCGGCGGTGAACATCTGCTGCATGAGGCACGCGCGCATCCTCAAACCGGCTTTATCGGTTGCGAGCCCTTCATCAATGGCATGGCGAAAATGCTCGCCGTCATTTCCGGCGAAGCGATTCCGAACATCCGGCTGCACCCGGGCGACGCGCTTTATCTGCTTGACTGGCTGCCGGAGGCTTCGCTCGATCGCATCGACATTCTCTATGCGGATCCGTGGCCGAAGAAGCGGCACTGGAAGCGGCGCTTTATTTCCGACGCGAATGTCCCGCGCTTCGCACGTGTGTTGAAGCCGGGCGGTATTTTGCGTTTCGCCAGCGACATCGACACCTATGTGGAGTGGACGCTGGTCCGGCTATTGCGGAACCGGGATTTTTTCTGGCTCGCAGAAAAAGCCGACGACTGGCGGCTGCCATGGGATGGCTGGCCGGGCACCCGCTACGAGCGGAAAGCGATCCGGGAAGGCAGAACGCCTGCTTATCTCGAATTCCGGCGGAACTGACGCCCTTTTACCCGCTACCCCGAAAAGGGTTGCGATTCCGGCGGGCGGCGCTATATTCCCGGCCAATCAACAACATCTCAGAACGATCCTTAGGATCGATGATGAGAGTGGGGACCGGCCGGGCCCCGCTCCTTTTCCCGTTTCTTGCCGGCCCGCGCGAAGCCGAATGCAGTCAGACGCCGACCAGAACGAACCACGCCTTGTCGTCGAGACGGGTCTTGCCGCGCGGGTTGCCGCGGCGATCGAGCCTGCGCTCGGCACGCTGGGGTTCCGGCTTGTGCGCGTGAAAGTCACCGGCCGCGACGGCGGCACTTTGCAGGTCATGGCCGAACGGCCGGACGGCACCTTCACGATCGACGACTGCGAGGCCGTAAGCCGCGCGCTGTCGCCGATCCTCGACGTCGAGGATCCGATCCAGGGCGCTTATCGCCTCGAAGTCTCCTCGCCCGGCATCGACCGTCCGCTGGCGCGCCGCTCCGACATCGAGCGCGCGAAGGGCCATGAGGCGAAGATCGAGACCGCCATGATGATCGAAGGCCGCAAACGCTTTCGCGGCATCATCGAAGGCATCGAAAACGACGCCGTGAAGCTGACGAGCACCGAAGGCAAGGCCGACGCGCTGTTGCCTCTGAGCGAAATCGCCGACGCCAAGCTCATGCTCACCGATGCGCTGATCGAAGAGGCGCTCCGTCGCGACAAGAAGGCGAGCGAAGAAACCCAGGCCGCGGACGAAACATCCGCGCCAAAACCCCGGAAACACCCGGCCAAGCGCCGGGCCTGAACCACTCACGGAGAACGCCACAATGGCCGTCGCCGCAAATAAGCTCGAACTCCTCCAGATCGCTGATGCGGTCGCGCGGGAAAAGACCATCGACCGCGGCATCGTGATCGCTGCGATGGAAGACGCGATCGCGAAAGCGGCGCGCTCGCGCTACGGCGCGGAAACCGACGTGCATGCGGAGATCAACGCCAAGACCGGCGAGCTTCGGCTGTCGCGCCACATGATGGTGGTCGAGAACGTCGAAAACTCCGCCGTCGAAATGACGCTGGAAGATGCGCGCCGGCACAATCCGGCAGCACAGGTTGGCGACACCATCGCCGATACGCTGCCGCCGCTCGAGTACGGCCGCATCGCCGCACAATCCGCGAAGCAGGTGATCGTGCAGAAAGTGCGCGAGGCCGAGCG
>CAUJKG010000029.1 GCA_963205465.1 Pseudomonadota bacterium
CGCGCGATCATCTCGCCGATGACTTCCGGCGGATCCTGCAGGTCCGCGTCCATCACCACGATGGCGTCGCCGCTGGCGGCGTCCATGCCGGCGGTGATTGCGATCTGATGGCCGAAATTGCGCGAGAGCCGGATGAAGCGAAAGCGCGGATCGTCCTTGGCTTTGGCTTCGAGAATGATCGAGGACGTATCGCACGAGCCGTCATCGACGAAGATCGCTTCCGCCGGCGCATCCAGCGTCGCGAGCAGCTTTTCCAGCCGGTGCAGCAACAGCGGCAGCACGGCCTCTTCGTTGAAGACGGGAATGATCAGGCTGTAGCGGATGCCTTCAGCCGGGCGCGAAGTCATGGTCAGGTTCCTCGAGCGAAGGCCCGCGGGAACCCTAGGGATGTGCGCTTAACAACGCCTTTCGGGAAAAGGTTAAGCGCTCCTGTCCACTTCGCCGCCGTTTCCGGGCTTGGGCGACGCCTTGGAAACGCCGACCATGGCCGGACGCAGCACGCGCTCACCGATGGCGTAGCCGGGCTGGATCACCTGCTTCACGGTTCCGGCGGGAACCGCATCGTCCGGGATTTCGAACATGGCCTGATGGAAGTTCGGATCGAACTTCTGCCCCAGCGGCTCCAGCTTGCGCACGCCATGCTTCTCGAGCGCCTTGGCCAGTTCGCGGCCCGTGAGCTCGATGCCCTCAAGCAACGTTTTGACGGTGTTGTCCGCCGCCTCCCGCATGGCGGGATCGATTGCGGAAAGGGCGCGCTCGAAATTGTCGGCGACGCCGAGCATGTCGCGCGCAAAGCCTGCAATCGAATAATTGCGGGCGTCGGCGACATCTTTTTCGGCGCGGCGGCGGGTATTTTCCATTTCCGCATGCGCGCGCAGATATTTGTCCTTGAGCTCAGCGACCTGCGCCTCGAGCACGATCCGCTCGTCGACATAGGCCGCTCCTTCGCGCGCCTCGTTCTCGTTCGCGGCCTGCACGGGGTCGTTGGCAGCTTTATCTCTGGTGTTCTTTTCGTCGGCAGTCATTTTGTTCCGGTCCATTTGGCCGGGATATCAGGTGGCCAGCCGAAAAAATCAAGCACCATGGCGGATTTGACACCCGCACGCGCTATTTGCCGCCGAGGATCTTACTCACCACCAGCGCGGTGTAATCCACCATCGGAATCACCCGGGCATAATTGAGCCGGGTCGGCCCGATCACGCCGAGCACGCCGACGATACGGCCCTCGCTGTCGCGATAGGGCGCGACGATGGTCGAGGAACCCGAGAGCGAGAACAGCTTGTTTTCCGAACCGATGAAGATGCGGAGCGCCTCGGCCTCTTCCGCCTTGCCGAGGAGTTCGGCGACCTCGCCTTTCTGCTCGAGATCGTCGAACAGGCGCCGCACGCGCTCGAGGTCTTCGGCGGCATTGACGTCCTCGAGCAGCTTGGCATGCCCGCGCACGATCAGCCGCCGCGAGCCAGCGTCGCCTCCGGACCAGCTCGCAAGCCCCTCGGCGACGAATTTCTGCGTCAGTTCGTCGAGTTCGGCCCGCGCTGCTGCAAGCGAGCGCTCCAGCTCGTTGCGCGCCTCACCGAGCGTACGGCCGCGGATATGCGCATTAAGAAAATTGGTCGCCTCGACCAGCGAGGAGTTCGGCACGTCCTTCGGAATGGTCAGCAAGCGATTTTCGACCTGACCGTCTTCCGATACCAGCACGGTGAGTGCGCGACCGGGATCGAGCCGCACGAATTCGATCTGCTTCAGCCGGGGATTGGACTTCAGCGCGGTCACCACGCCCGCGCCACGCGACAGGCCCGAGAGCAGCGCCGACGCCTCGCCGAGCACCGATTCGAAATTGCCGCCACGCGCGGCGCTCACCTGCGCATCGATGCTGCGGCGCTCGTTTTCCGGTAGATCGCCGATCTCGAGTAGGGCATCGACGAAAAATCGCAGTCCCTGCTGCGTCGGCAGGCGGCCCGCACTCGTGTGCGGCGAATAGATCAGTCCCGCAGCCTCGAGGTCCGCCATGACGTTGCGGACCGACGCCGGCGAGAGCGTCATCGGGATGATGCGCGAGAGGTTGCGCGACCCGACCGGTTCCCCGGTCGCGAGGTAGGATTCGACGATCTGGCGAAAGATCTCGCGCGAGCGCTCATCGAGCTCGCGTAAAGAGGGGCCGGCGGGGCGAATCGGAATTTCGGCGGACAAAAAGCGGCTCCTGTCGGTTCCGACGTTCGAATAGCCGATCATAACTGGTGTTTTGGCGAGGATCGAGCAAGGGCGGGTTGCGGCGTTCGGGCCCCTGCCCTTACAAGGGCCAAAATCGAACAAGGAGCGATGATGGCGCGGCCAAGCGGACGGGCAAACGACCAGATGCGGGCGGTTTCTTTCGAGCGCGGTTTCTCGCGCCATGCGGAGGGTTCCTGCCTGGTTCGCTTCGGCGACACCCATGTGCTCGTGACCGCCTCGCTGGAAGAACGCCTGCCGCCCTGGCTCAAGGGTCAGGGGCGCGGCTGGGTCACCGCCGAATACGGCATGCTGCCCCGCTCGACGCATGATCGCACGCGGCGCGAGGCGGCCGGCGGCAAGCAATCGGGGCGCACGCTCGAAATCCAGCGTCTGATCGGCCGCAGCCTGCGCACGGTGGTCGATCTCGTGGCGCTGGGCGAGCGGCAGATCACGCTCGACTGCGACGTGATCCAGGCCGATGGCGGCACGCGCACGGCCGCGATCACCGGCGCATGGATCGCGCTCCATGACTGCATCGCCTGGATGAAAAAGCGCGGCATGATCACGAAGCCGGTGATGACCGATCAGGTCGCGGCGATCTCCTGCGGCATCGTCGGCGGCGAGCCGGTGCTCGATCTGAACTACGACGAGGATTCCACCGCCGAGACCGACATGAATCTCGTGATGACCGGCTCGGGCGGGATCATCGAAATCCAGGGCACCGCCGAGAAGAAGCCTTTCACCGCCGACGAAATGAATGCGCTGATCGAGCTTGCACGCGGCGGCATCAGGAAGCTCGTCGACATGCAGAAGATGACGGTCGCCTGACGCCATGGCGCGCAAACTTTCCGGCAAAGTCGTGCTTGCGACCCACAATTCCGGGAAGCTGAAGGAAATGCGCGAGCTGCTCGCGCCATACGGCGTCGAGGTGGTTTCCGCGGGTGAACTCGGGCTCCCCGAACCGGAAGAAAACGGCACCACCTTTGAAGCCAATGCGCGGATCAAAGCGGAAGCTGCAGCGCATGCGTCGGGTCTTCCCGCTTTTGCCGACGATTCCGGACTAAGCGTCGAAGCACTGCAGGGCGCGCCCGGCATTTACTCCGCGCGCTGGGCGGGCCCCTCGAAAGATTTTTCGCGCGCGATGCGCGTGGTCGAAGAGAAACTACACGAAGCAAACGCGACCTCGCCGGACGCGCGGAAAGCGGCGTTCATCTCCGCGCTTTGCGTAGCCTGGCCGGATGGCGAAACAGTCATCTTCGAGGGCCGCGTCGACGGCACGCTGGTCTGGCCACCGCGCGGTTCGGCAGGCTTCGGCTATGATCCGATGTTTCTGCCCGACGGCAAGGACAAGACTTTCGGCGAGATGACAGCGGACGAAAAACACGGCCTGCCGCCGCATGGCGAGGGGCTTTCGCATCGCGCGCGCGCGTTTCTGAAACTCGCGGAGGCCTGCCTTGGCTGAGGCATTCGGCGTCTATGTGCATTGGCCGTTTTGTCTGGCGAAGTGTCCCTATTGCGATTTCAACTCGCATGTCCGGCACGAGAAGCCAGACGAAACACGCTACGCGCGCGCTATCGCGCGCGAGCTTGCTTACGCGAAGGAGCAGGTCGCCTCGCGTGAAGTGACCAGCATCTTCTTCGGCGGTGGCACGCCGTCGCTGATGCAACCTTCAACCGTGCAAAGCGTGCTCGACGAGATCGCGCGGCACTGGACCATTGTACGCGATGCCGAGATCACGCTCGAAGCCAATCCGACCAGCGTGGAAGCGGAACGCTTTCGCGGCTATCGCGCGGCGTGCGTGAACCGCGTGTCGCTCGGCGTGCAGGCGCTCGACGATGTTTCGCTGAAGAATCTTGGCCGGATGCACAGCGCCTCGGAAGCGCTTGCGGCAGTTGAAGTCGCGCGCGCGAATTTTCCGCGCATCTCATTCGACCTGATCTACGCGCGTCCCGACCAATCGCCGGATGCGTGGCGCGCGGAACTGACCAAGGCGCTCACCTTCGCGCCCGAGCACCTTTCGCTATATCAGCTGACGATAGAGCCCGGCACGGCCTTCGAACTTCTGCATCGCGCGGGCAAGCTTGTGACTCCCGACCCCGATACGGCGCGCGCGTTATGGGACGTGACGCAGGAACTGTGCGAAGCGCGCGGCATGCCGGCCTATGAAATTTCCAATCACGCGAAAGCAGGCGCGGAATCGCGGCACAATCTCGTCTACTGGCGCTATCAGGAATATGCCGGCGTTGGTCCCGGTGCGCATGGCCGGATCGGCGCGGACGGCGCGCGGATCGCGACTTCGACCGAGAAACATCCCGAGCGCTGGCTCGCGCATGTGGAAGAACGCGGTCACGGTCTCGTCGAAGAAGAAAAGCTCTCGCTCATCGAGCAGGCCGACGAAATGCTGGTGATGGGACTTCGCCTCGCGGAAGGAATTGACGTCGCGCGCTTCGAGAAGCTCACCGGCGTATCGCTCAGCCCCGAGCGCGTTTCCTTCCTTGAAAGCGAGGGCCTGATCGAGCGCGGCGACAATGCGCGGCTGAGGGTAACCCCATCCGGCTTTCCACTTCTCGATGCGATCGTCGCCGATCTTGCGGCTTGAAGGCTTTCCGAAGCGATCGAGTTAACGCGCGGCAGTATTGAAATTATTCGGTGCTGCCTGCAGCACGCGCGCGGCATTGCCGCGAATTTCCATGACGGAGAGCGAGCGCTCGCAGGTGCCGTCGTTGCGGAAGCGGAATACGCCATCGACCCCGGCGAACCCCGAGCGGCTCGTCAGCACTTCCTCGGTGAAGCGATTCGGCCCTTGCGTCTTTACAAGCTGTGCGACCAGCGAAACCGCGTCATAAGCAAGGCTTGCCGTGCGCGCGGGTTCGGAGCCGTAACGCGCGCGATAGCGCTGCGCGAAGCCGCGAAAGCCGTTCTCGTCGGGGGCGGCGAACCAGGCGCCTTCCAGTTCCTTGATGGCAAAGACGTTCTGATCGTCCCACAAACCGGTGCCGGCAAACTGCACACGGCGCGGACTTACCCCGTTCGAGTTCAGCGCCTGCAACATCTGCTGGGTCGCCTGCGCGCCGTCCGCGAGAATGATGAGGTCGGTGATGCGGAATGCGGGTTGCGCGCGCCGCACGGCAGAGAGCGCGCCGCCGGTCGCCGCGCTATAGCGCTCCACCGCGTTCACCTTCGCGCCGCGGGAGGAAGCATATTGCTTGATCGCGGCTTCCACGACATTGCCGTAGGCGTTGTCGGGCACGAATCCGGTGATGGATTTGCGTCCGCGCGCCACGCCAAAACTGATGACGCGGTCGATGTCGTTCTCAGGCTGGAAGCTCAGAAGATAAATTCCGCGCGCAGCGACATTCGAGTCCGTGGAGAAAGCGATCATCGGCACGCTGCGCGTGCGCGTCACCTGTCCGGCGGCCGCAACGGCATGGCTGAAGAGCGGACCGAGAATGATCTCGGCACCTTCGGCGATCGCGGCTTGCGCCGCGGCCTGCGCGCCCTGCGCGGTGCCGCCGTCGTCTTTCACGATGAGCTGGATGTTCGGATTGTTGAACTCCGCAAGCGCGAGTTCGGCGGCGTTGCGCATGGATTGCGCGGCAACCCCGGCATT
>CAUJKG010000030.1 GCA_963205465.1 Pseudomonadota bacterium
AGCTTGATCCACTTTGTGTTGAAAAGTTCGCGCGCGAGTTGCGCGGTCGAAACCGCGTCTTCGACCGAGTAGCAACCGGCAGTGTTCGGCAGCACGTCCACGTTCAGTTCGCGGATGATCTTCCAGAAGGTATCGCCGTCCTTGCCGCCCGCGTTCTCGCGGCGAACGGAAACGGTGACGATTTCCGCGCCGGAGGTCTTCACCGCTTCTTCCATGAGGGAGAGCGAGGGATAGCGCGCGGTGCCGATGAGGAGGCGTGAATTGAATTTCTTTCCGTAGAGTTCGAGCATGTTTTAGCCACCTTGCCGGGGAGTTACGATTTCGATGCTGTCACCGTCCTGAAGCGAGGGCTCGTTCCACTCGGTGCGGCGAATGACGCGGCGGTTGACCGCGATCGCGAAGAAGTCGCCTTCGAGTTCCAGTTCCGCGAGAAGCGCCCGCGGCGTGGTGGCGCGCACAATGTGCTTCTCGCCATTCACGGTGAGCGTGATCGCGGTGTTTTGCTGCACGACTTCTTTCTGCATCTACCGTCCCTCCGCCGATCTTAATCGGATCAGGTTCAAAGGGTTTGGCGCTTTGCCATCTCAGCCTTTTTAGCGCGTGACCTGGTCCGAAAACCGGTATCCACTTTTCGGGGTCACGCGATTGCCAGGCACCCCTCGGATAGGCCGGAACATAGGCGTTTGCCCCTGGTTCACGCAAGGCTTTGCTGTGCAGGGATGGTATCCTCGGAACGCAGGCAGGAGAATCGATGTCCCGGATCGTGCTCGTTCTGATTGCGCTCATTGCGTTGCCGTTTGCGGGGCAGGTCTCGGGTCAGGCCGGGCCAGCAAGCGCACGGCAGACTCCGCGTGGCGAGTGTCTCGCGCCCGAGCAGCTCTTCGACGCGGACGGCGATGTGATGCGCAATCGTGCGGCCCTTGCCTCGCGCGATCTTTGTCTGCGGCTTGAAGTCTTCGCCGAGGGCAGATTGCGATGGGTGCTGCAGGTCATCCAGAATCGCAGGCACCCGAATGGTCCGCTCTGGGCGGTCCCGCATGACGACGAGGATGTCGCGTTCGATTCGGCCGTTTATGCGGTGCTGCGCTATGGCGGCACCATGGTCGCAGTCGAGCAGGACCACGACCGCTATAATCGTATCGGCCGGCGCAAGCAGGATCCGAATCGCAATTTCCAGATCCGGGGGCAGGAGAAATGCCAGTTGCAGCTTGCCGCTTCTCCGCTGTTCACGCGGCGCTTCATGCAGGGGCTGCGCAAGGGGCAGCCGGTCATTGCGCTGCACACCAATAAGGAAGGCTTCGACCTGATCCCCGAACTCGACGAGAAAAAAAGCAAGGGGAACGTCTCGATCGGGATTCCGCGGAAGGAGGACTCCAATATTACCGAATTTCCGGCCGCCCGGCCCATGCGGTCGCGCTCGCCGAACGACACACTTATATATGTGGCGTCCCGCTTGCCGCCGGAGGCCGACCCGCACGCGGCGCGCTTCACCGCCGCGCTCAACGCCGCGGGAATTCATGTCCTTTACGAACATGTGAAGGAAAACGATTGCTCACTGTCGAACTACGCGGTCTTGCGGGAAATCCCCTACGTCAACATCGAGGTGGTCGATGACGACGCTACCGGCGCACAGCAGCGGATGATCGATGCCGTCATGAATCTGATACGGGCAGGGCAAGGACCGCACGTTCCGGCCCGCTAGCGGACCATCTTTCTGCTTCCGATCCATCCGAGGTGCCGATCACAAAATTTCGACTGGCCGGAATTCTCAGGCTCGCGCACAATGCGGGCTGCGCGCGAACGCATGGGTTGGGGAGAGGCGAGACGTCGGCCAGAAGGGCTAAGTGCCGAGTGGTACTTGGCTTTTTTGCGCGAATAGTGCGGCCATACCGTTGCCTTGGCCGCAAGACGGCGCCTATTCTTTCCCATAAGAACAACCCCTTCGGGACATCGCCTTGGGGGTGCCGCCCCTGTCGAGCAGCGCAACGAAATAAACCTGCCTTGCGGGCGTCAGCGGACCGCAGGCCAACGAGAAGCGACCCGCATGGACGATTTTGTCGACGTCGAGATGATCAAAGACGGCCAGCGCACGCAGGGCCGCCATAAACTCCCGCTCAAGATCGGGCGTGGTACCGGCAACAGTATCCGGATCGGGCACGAGCCGAATGACCAGACGGTTTCCCGGGTCCACACCATGATCGAGTTGCACGGTGACCACTTGCAGATCGTGGATAAGAGCACCAACGGCACCCACTTCAACGGGCGCATGATGAAGACGGGGGAGACGCTCGATTTCAATGACGGCGATCGCTTCGAAATCCGCGGGTACCAGTTTCGGGTCGCGCGGGCCAAGCGGGACCCGAGCATTCCGGTGGCGTTCTATGCCGCGATCCGCATCGGCGGCGAGCAGAAGCTGTTTCCGATCGGGGAAACCCTGCTTTTGTGCGTAAAAAGCGGCAACGGCATCCGCTTCGAGGAAGCGCCGATGACCCCCGGAACCAATTTCCAGGACATCATCGGCCGTCAGCGGCTGAGCGGCGAGAGCCTCATTGCAGTCATTCACGTGGGTGGAAAGCTCGGCGTCGTGAAATCCGCGGCGGACGGAAATACCCCCGTCATCGTGAACAATCACACCGACGTGAAGAGCGGCATGCAGCTCGACCTGCGTCCTCTCGATGTTGTGAGCATCGGCGGGGTGCCGGTCGACATCTTGTTACCCGACATGAAGGCGAGCCGGTGCCACAATCACAGTTGCCGCCTTCTCAACCCCTATGATCCGCACGGCAACTGCCGCTGGTGCGGACACAGGCTTACCGAAAGCGTCACCGAAATCGCGCTCGTGCGGAAGAAGCGCTGAGGAACAAGAAAATGGTCAAGTTTCCGATTCTGCTCGACATCTATCAGCGTGGCGAAGGTCCGCTGAAGCGCGTCGAACGCATCTCGCTGCCCGAAGCCGGCGATTATTCCATCGGCCGTATCGGCGACAACCAGATCGTGCTCGATACGCCGGAAGTTTCCAAGCAACACGCCTGGCTTCTGGTGCGCGAGGACGGTATCGCGGTTTCCGATCGCGGCAGCACCAACCGTACCTATATCGGCGACAGCGAGGTCGATACCTCGCCATGGGACGGCGCGCTGCCGATCCGTATCGCTCAGTTCGAGATTCATCTCGTGCCGCAGACTTCGGCCGGCGAAACGCGCGTCAATGTTCCGCAGGAAAATGCGACCCGTGCTTTCTCTGCCGGGACGACGTCTTCCGCGCCGGCTGCGCGCGCGCCACGCGGACAGTCGATCGAGGTCGCCCTGAACGCGCCGAGCGCACCCAACGAAACGCGTTTTCCCCGCAACATCTTCAAGGGTGAAATCGTTTCCGCCCAGGAGATCAAGGCGAGCGAATTTTTCGCAGGGGAGACGACCTACATTACCGTCGGCGGCGGCCTCGGCAGTTTCGTCTGGGCGGATCACTTGCGTATTTTCGGTGTCGGCACGGGGGAAATCCGGGCAATCGGCGACTCCCCCATTCCTTACGCCAACTATCAGCGCCTCTGCCGTAACTCGCAGATTCCGCCGCATGAGCGGCTGCGTTCCAACTCGCTATCGACGCCGGACAATATCTGGGGCTTTCCCGGCTATGCGAGCCGCGAAACGTGGAAGGACCTGAAGGAGTTCCGCTTCACCGGCATCAAGTATATTTTCCAGGTCTTCGGCGAAGCCTCGCTCGCGCAGACTTTCACGCCGCGTTCCGGCGAAGTCTTCAAGTCGATCGACCGCGAAGCGCAGCGGATCGGCTGGCGCGATATGTTCGTCGCCGGCCGCGTGCTCAGCATTCGCAAGACCAATGACGAGCGTTATGCGGTCGCCTATCGCGTGCCGGAAGACGACGCGCGCGCAGGCGTGCGTGAGCGCGTCATGATCGGAAAATTCCTGCATATCTCCACCGGCTATCCGGCGACGCGGTTCACCGACGACCTGCAGGCGTTCAAGGCGCGCTTCCCCGAGGAAGCGCGCGTGTTCAACGCCTACGAAAATCATGAGGCCGTTTACCGCAACCTCGAAAGCAATCCGGTGCCGGCAACCGTCGTCGTCCGCGGCCGCGGTATCGTCGCCTCGCGCATCATCCAGCGGCTGTACGAAACGCGGGACAAGAACAAGCATATCAAGATCGTCCATCAGATGCGCAATCCGATCGGAAAGAACGAAGGCTATCGTTACAAGCGTGCGCAACGGTACGTTTATAACCACATCGAAAACCAGGCCTTCAACTGGCCGAAGGCGACCTGGGGCGGGCAACTGCTGCGCGAAACCGAACGCGCGACGCCGGAAGAGCGCGTAAAGATTTACGAGGCACTTGGCGGCACGACGACTGCCGACCGCCGCGACTGGCGCAACATCATCCAGCTCGGCATCGGCGACAACTGGTATCAGCCGGTGTTCGGGCATTTCGAGACGCTCGAACTCGTCAAGACCGACCAGGGTCCGAAGATTCAGATGCGGCTGAAGGCGCAGCGCAATCAGCCGGCGGTCGAAGTGGTCGCGGACTACGTGCTCGATTGCACGGGATTGATCGGCGATATCACGCATTCGCCGCTGCTGCGGGACCTCGCGGAGACTTATAAATTGCCGCGAAATCTTGGGGTTGGCGGCGGGAAGATCGGCGGCATCTTCGTGTCGCCCGATTTCGAGATTCCAGCGCTCCGGAATGGCAGCGGCCGCGCCTATGCGGCGGGGCAGATCACGCTCGGCGGTCCGCAGCCCGGGGTCGATACTTTCCTCGGCATGCAATATTCCGCGCTTCGCTCGGTCGATCACATGGCGGTCCTCGGCGCGCCGAATGTTTCGCTGTTCGGGCCGCTGCGCTCGTTCTCGCAATGGATCAAATGGTGCAAGAACGCGACGCCTTAAGGCGGGGCGGTTTTGTCATCACATTGCAATATTTGCTGGGGGTTTGAATGGTACCGACACTCAAGGGCCGCTGGTCGACCAGAATTCTGCTTTTCCTCTGGGTCGGCGTGCCGATTACATTTCTGTTCTCGCTGTTCGTGGCGGGGCCGGGCAGTCCACGCTTGCCGCTGATCGGCTTGCACTACGACATTCTGCCGTTTCAGATTCTGTCGCTGCTTCTGATCGTCGGACTGATCCTCGATCCGGTCTATTTCTATATCCAGCAGTTCCGCTGGGAGCGGGACTGGCCGTTCGCGTTCCAGTTCTTCTTCTCGATCATCGAGTTCGTGATCGTGCTGGGGCTGGTGTGGTGGGGGGCGCTCAATTTCTCGCAGGCGCGCCCCGATTTGCATTCGAGCGAAAGCTATTTCCTCTACACGCTGCACTTCGCCTTCGTATTCATTCCGTCCTTCATCGCCGTTCTCGGGTTCATCCAGATCTTCATGATCCGCTGGCGCTTCAAGAGCGGCGAATGGGGTAGAATGTGAGAACTTTCCGCCGGGAATTGCTGCTGGCGCTTGTTGCAAGCGCCTGGCTCGCAGTCCCGGCGGGCCTGCATCCCGCTTTCTCGCAGGCGCAGTCTTTCGTGCCAGCGACAACCGTGCGGGACAATATCGCTACGACGATCGAAGATATCCGGCTTCTGCGCGGCGTTCCCGACGGTACGGTGGCCTGCCGCGGCAATCGCAGCGGGCCCCGGCCGGTGCTGCGTTGCGACGTCCGCTATACCGACACCATCGCGGTCACCGGCATCGAAATCACGGAGCGCGACAATCCGGCAAATATCTGGATGGCGTCGTTCCGTCCCTATATGCATGAGGAAGACGAAACCGCTTATCTCTTGCTGGTCGATCGCAGCAACCCGGCGCGCGCGGATGCGATCCGGCGCTCCACGCGCGATCTTGCCGAACTTTTCTTCCAGATCGCGCCGAAGCAGCGGGTTGCGGTCGCGGCCTTCGACACCAAGCTCGACCTGTTGCAGGACTTCACGCAGGACGGCAAAGCGGTGGCTGCGGCGCTCGACCGCGTGCGCGCGGGCAATCCCACGACCGAACTTTATCGTCTGTCGCTCGAAGCCGTACAGAAGCTCGGTCAGTTCGAAGCGCCGCGAAAGGTGCTCGTGATCGTCTCTGACGGTAGTTTCGATGACACTGCCTATCGGCATAACCAGGTCGTGCAGGAAGCAAACCGCCAGAATATCCGGATCGTTACCATCGGCTATTACGAGCGGCCGGCGGATGTGCGCAATCTGCAGTCGCTACGCCGTCTGAGCGCCGAGACACACGGCTTCTTTTTCGAAGCGCCGGGGCCGCAGCGTGCGCTCACGCCGAGAAACCGCAACGATTTTCTCGCGCGCTTGCAGGCCGGCGTCGTCATCGAGGCGGAAGCGTTGGCCCGTGGGGTGCCGTCCGCGCTCCAGATTTCGCTTCGGCACCCGCAAGGCGCCACCACCAGCTTCGTCGCCGTGCTTCGCCCCGGCGTCGCCGCGCCGGACAGCGGACTGAATGACCGCGCGGTTCCCATGACGGGCGAGAGTTTTTTCAACCGCGCGTTGGCCTGGGCTTTCGAAGACCTTACCCGGACTGCCGCGCTGCTTGCCGGAATCGCAATTCTGCTGTTCGGGTTTCTGATTACCGGGTTTGTCTGGCGCCGGTCGTCGCGCCGCAAGGCGGCGGTTGCGGAAGCTTCCGAAGCGGAGCTTCCGGCGCCCGCGCTCACGCCGAAAATCCTTTCGGTGGAGCCGCCTACCGCGCCCGAGCCGGCCCGCCCGAAACAGCCGATGGAGCCCGCGTCGCCGACTGTGATCCGCGCGCCGTCGCCGCTGGCCTGGCTCGAGTTCAACGGTGTTCCCGGCACGGTCGCGATGTACAAGCCACGCATTGCCATAGGCCGCGAGCGAGACAATGATGTGGTGACGGACGCACAGGAGCTCAGCGTGTCACGTCATCATGCGGAGATTGCGGTTTCGGCGGACGGTTCGTTCGAGATCGTCAATCGCTCGAAGGATTACAGAAGCGACCCGAACCCGGTGCTGATCAATGGCATTCCGCGGGAGATCGCGCGGATCGCCGACGGCGACGTGGTCAAACTCGGCAATGGCAATTATGGCTTTCTGTTCCGCGATGCCCGCGAGAACAGCTATTGGCGCAACTAGATTTCGAAGAAAGCAGGGTGAAGTAAATGGCAAACGGAAACCACGACGACGGTTCTTCAGCACCGACCCGGATTCGCGAAGTGCGGCCCGCAGGCAAGCCCGACGCCAAGGCCGATGCCATGCGCGAGGCGGCTGCGCCGAAGCCCGCACCAGCGCCCACACCCGTCATGCAGTCTGATATCGGCGCCGGTGCTTCCGGTGCGACGCAGATCCGGGGCTATA
Organism: Pseudomonadota bacterium; assembly: GCA_963205465.1. Lineage (GTDB taxonomy): Bacteria > Pseudomonadota > Alphaproteobacteria > Rhizobiales > Xanthobacteraceae. The sequence goes on from CAUJKG010000030.1 coordinate 7,319, forward strand.
GCGGAATGGCGCAAGGACAAGGACAAGGACAGATGGCAGAGAAAGACACTGGCGGTTTCGATCCGGTGGTCGGCTGGCTCGTGGTCGTAGCCGGGCCGGGCCGCGGCAATGCGGTGAACATCAAGGCAGGCATGAACAGCGTGGGCCGCAATGCGAACCAGCGTATCAGCCTGAATTTCGGCGATCCGGCGATTTCGGCGGAGGGCGCGGCCTTCATCACCTTCGAACCCAAGCGCGGCACTTTCCACATCAACCACGGCGGGAAAGCGAACATCGTGTATCTCAACGAGGAGGCCGTGCTGACGCCGATGTTGATGGCGGCCGGCAACATGGTTTCGATCGGTGAGACCAAGCTGCGTTTCGTGCCGCTTTGCGGTCCGGAATTTAACTGGGATGAAGCGAAATGAAGTTTCAGGCCGCCGCACGCGCTATTCGAGGCAGCAAGGATACGCAGGAAGATGCCTGGCGCGTCTATGACGCGAAAGGCGGCGATGCCGGCGAGATCGCAGCAAGCGACGCCGGTGTCACGCTTTCGGGCGGCGGTCTGCTTCTCGTGGCCGACGGGATCGGCGGCCACTATGGCGGCGACGTCGCAAGCCGGATCACGGCGGACGTCTTCGTCAAAACTTTTTTCGGCAATCCCGGCGAATGTGAAGATCGTTTCACGGCGTCGCTCATGGCCGCCAATCAGGCGGTCGCGGCTGCGCAGGAAAAAGAGCCGGGACTGAAGGATATGGGCGCGACGCTGGTCGCGGGCCATGTTCATGACGGCGAGCTGTGCTTCGTCAGCATCGGCGACTCGCTGATCCTGCGCTATCGCGACGACGAGTTGCATCGCGTCAATGCCGATCACTCCTATATGGAGATCGCGGATCGCGAGGCGCTCGGCTCCGGCGATCCCGACCGGTGGCGCGATGTCATGACCCGCAAGGGCAGGGATTCCATCACGATCGCGGTGCTCGGCCGTAGCCTCGAAGACTTCGGGCACAGCCCGCAGATCGCAAGCCGCAAGATTTTGCCCGGCGATCTTCTGATCTTTTCGAGCGACGGCCTCGAAACGCTCACCATGGTGCAGATCCAGAATTTCATCCGCGCGTTGTTGCCGCGCGGTGTCGGCGCGGTGGCCGACGGTCTGATCCGGGCGGTCGACGGTATCGGCAAGAACCGAAATTATCAGGACAACGCGACGCTCGTGGTCGCGCTTGCGGAAGAGGCGCCTGCTGCGACGCGGCTCACTACGGGCGCCGAGCGCGAGACGGCGAAGACCGCGCCGGTGGTTTCGGCTTCCGCTCCCGCAACTGCGCCTGCCGCCGCTCCAGCGTCAGCTCCCGTTCCCGCGCCAGCAGCGGCACCGCAGGCTGCAGGACCGGGCGCGGCGATAGTGCCCCCTGCGGCCCCCGCGAAGCCCGTGCAATCCGGCAGCATCAATGATGCCGCGAAGTCGGGGCGCTGGTCGCCGGCAAAGCTTTTGCTCGGCGTTGCAATCGGACTTCTCGGGGTTGCGGCCGTCCTGTTTGCGACCGGAAAGTTCAATATGTTCCGCGCGGGCCAGGCAAAGATTGAAGCGCCGGCGGTCGCACCTGCCACCAAGCCGACACCATCGCCAATCGCTGCACCTGCGGCATCACCGGCACCGCCGCCGGTCGCTGCACCAGCGGCGGCTCCGCCGGCACAGGAGCGAAGCCTGCGTCCGCAACCGGCGCTGACGCCGGAAACCGACTCGCCGCAACGGCCCTCGCAGGGGATTTCTCCCAATCAAGGCGGCGAGGTTAAGCAACAGCCGCGTCACGCGGCGCGCTGAAGTTCTCAAAAATAACATTTCTTCGTTATGCGCGGGCTTGGCCCGCGCATCCATGATGAGACATAGCGTTCGGTGACAGTCCGTATGGATCACGGATCTCGGGTAAATTTGAGATCGGTGGTCTTCTGCATGACAAAGAAGAAGTGCGCGCCGCTTCTCACCCTGATGAAAGAGTAAGTATGCGCGTTCTCGTCATGATGAGGCGAGAATAATAAAAGCACTTCGCAAGCAAACTCTCGTCCGCCGTGCAAATACGACGACATTGCGGCGCTGCGGTTTCCTGAATCATCGTGCAATTCGTTTGCTGCTTTTTCTCGGAACCTTCGCGTAATGATCCGGTTGATCTCTTGTTGCTGCATTGCAGCGTAACAGGGGAACCTTCGATGAGAATCGCGCAAATCAGTCCGTTGATCGAAAGTACGCCGCCGAAACTCTATGGCGGCACCGAACGCATGGTGTCGTGGCTCACCGAGGAACTGGTGCGGCAGGGGCACGATGTCACGCTGTTTGCCAGCGGCGATTCCGTGACTGACGCGAAGCTTGAAGCCTGTTGCCCGGAAGCATTGCGGCTCGACCCGCGCGTGCAGGAAACCAATCCCTATTATTTCGTCATGCTGGATAAGTTACGCCGCCGCGCGGACGAGTTCGACATCCTGCATTTCCACATCGACTATTTTCACTATCCGTTGTTTCGCGAGATCGCGAACAAGACATTGACGACGCTGCACGGCCGGCAGGACACGCACGATCTTCAGCCGCTGCACAAAGCCTTTCCCGATATGCCGCTTGCGACCATTTCCAATTCGCAGGCGAGCTTTATCGCAAATCGAAACGTCGCCGGCACGGTGCTGCACGGCTTGCAGGAAAATCTGTTCGCGCCGAACTATCAACCGCAGGGCGGCTATCTCGCTTTTCTCGGCCGCATGGCTCCGGACAAGCGGCCTGACCGCGCGATTCAGATCGCGCGCAAACTCGGTATTCCACTCAAGATGGCGGCGAAGGTCGACGACGTCGACCGCGAATATTTCGAGCAGAAGATCAAACCGATGTTAGCCGGCGACGGCGTCGAATTCATCGGCGAGATCGGGGAAAAGGAGAAGCAGGCGTTTCTCGGCAATGCGCTCGCGCTCTTGTTTCCGATCGACTGGCCGGAGCCTTTCGGCCTCGTCATGATCGAGGCCATGGCTTGCGGTACGCCGGTGCTTGCCTTTGGCGAGGGCTCGGTGCCCGAAGTGATCGACGACGGCGTCTCCGGCATGGTCGTCAATTCGGTCGCCGAAGCGGTCGCCGCTTATCCAGAATTGATCGCGCTCGATCGCAAAACTGTCCGGCGCGTCTTCGAGCGGCGCTTTACCGTGAAACGCATGGCTGAGGATTATGTCGCGCTCTACCGCAGCCTGCTCGCCAAGCAAGGCGCGAAAGGCACGAACGGCAAGCGTTTGCCGCGCGGCAGAGGTGCGGAGCCGGAAGCCCGAATTACGCTCACGCGCGAGGATTAGCGCTTCCCATCCTTGCCGAAACTGCCCCGCCTCGCTACATAGCCGCCGAACTCCCATCAACCCGAGAACGGAGCGCGGCGGCTCATGGCCTCCTGGCAATATGTCTATCAGATGATCGGTTTGTCGAAGGCCTATCCCGGCGGGAAAAAGGTCCTCGACAACGTTTATCTCTCGTTTTACCCGAACGCGAAAATCGGCGTACTCGGCGTCAACGGCGCGGGCAAATCGACGCTCCTGCGCATCATGGCGGGTACCGACAAGGAGTATAGCGGCGAGGCTTTTGCCGCCGAGGGCGCGAAGATCGGCTATCTGGCGCAGGAGCCACAGCTCGATCCTTCGAAGAACGTGCGACAGAACGTGATGATCGGTGTCGCGCACAAGCAGGCGTTGCTCGACCGCTACAACGAAATCGCTGCGAACTATTCCGACGAAACCGCAGACGAAATGGCGAAGCTGCAGGACGAGATCGAAGCCAAGGGCTTGTGGGATCTCGACGCGCAGGTCGATCTCGCGATGGATGCGCTGCGCTGCCCGGACGACAATGCTGACGTCAACAATCTCTCCGGCGGCGAGAAGCGCCGCGTGGCGCTGTGCCAGCTTCTGCTCTCGGAGCCGGACATTCTGCTCCTCGACGAACCGACCAACCATCTCGACGCCGAAACCGTGAACTGGCTCGAACAGTACCTGCGCAACTTCAAGGGCGCGGTGCTGATCGTGACGCACGATCGCTATTTCCTCGACAACGTGACGGGCTGGATTCTCGAACTCGACCGTGGCCGCGGCATTCCCTACGAGGGCAACTATTCCTCGTGGCTCGTGCAGAAGCAGAAGCGGCTCGAACAGGAAGGCCGCGAAGAAGAAGCGCGGCAGCGCGCGATCGAGCGCGAACGCGAATGGATCTCGTCGTCGCCCAAGGCGCGGCAGGCCAAGAGCAAGGCCCGCTTCCAGCGCTACGACGAACTCGTCGCGAAGCAGAACGACAAGGCGCCGACGACCGCGCAGATCATCATTCCGGTCGCCGAACGTCTCGGCCAGAACGTGGTCGATGCCGAGAATCTCACCAAGGGTTTCGGCGATTCACTGCTGATCGATAACCTGAACTTCAAGCTGCCGCCCGGCG
>CAUJKG010000031.1 GCA_963205465.1 Pseudomonadota bacterium
TTCGTAAGCCGACTCGCGGTCCACGAGGGTGTCGTCGAGACCTTTGACCGGGCTCCGGTCGATGATCGCCTTGCGCTGCGCTTCTGTCACCGGGCCGACATTAGCGGCCGGCGGCCGCACCAGCGTGCGATCGACCATGGCCGGGACGCCGTTGCCTTCGAGAAACGAGGTGAGCGCCTCGCCCTTGCCGAGTTCGGTGATGACGCGCTCGACATTGAGCTTGGGATTGGGCCGGAAGCTCTGGGCCGCGACCTTCACCGCCTTCTGTTCCTTCGGGGTATAGGCGCGCAGCGCGTGCTGCACGCGGTTGCCGAGTTGTGCGAGCACGGTTTCGGGCACGTCCGCGGGGTTCTGGGTCACGAAATAGACGCCGACGCCCTTGGAGCGGATCAGGCGCACGACCTGCTCGATTTTTTCGAGCAGCACCTTCGGCGCTTCATCGAACAACAGATGTGCTTCGTCGAAGAAGAAGACGAGCTTCGGCTTGTCCACGTCGCCGACTTCCGGCAGCACCTCGAACAGCTCGGACAAAAGCCACAGCAGGAAAATCGCATAAAGGCGCGGATTAGCCATCAGCTTGTCGGCGGCAAGCAGGCTGATGACGCCCTTGCCATCCTTGGTCCGCATCAAATCCTTGATGTCGAGGGCAGGTTCGCCGAAGAACTTCTCGCCGTTCTGGTTTTCGAGCACCAGAAGCTGACGCTGAATGGCCCCGACCGTGGTCGAGGAGACATTGCCGTAGGTTTTCATCAAGGTCGCCGCATTCTCGGCAACATAGGTCAGGATTGCCCGCAAGTCCTTGAGGTCCAGCAGCAGCAATCCATTCTCGTCGGCGACGCGGAAGGCGATGTTGAGCACACCTTCCTGCGTGTCGTTCAAATTCATCATGCGCGCGAGCAACAAGGGGCCCATCTCGCTGATGGTGGTGCGGATCGGATGGCCCTGTTCGCCGAACAAGTCCCAGAACACGACGGGAAACTCGTCGGGCTGGTACTTCATATCGATTTCTTTGCAGCGCTTGACGATCCAGTCCTTGCCCTCGCCGGGCTGGGAGACGCCGGAAAGGTCGCCCTTGATGTCGGCGGCGAAGACGGGAACGCCGGCCCGCGAGAATCCCTCGGCCATGGTCTGTAAAGTCACGGTTTTTCCGGTGCCGGTGGCACCGGTTACGAGCCCGTGGCGGTTGGCAAGGTTCAGACTCATAAACTGGGGCTTTGCCGCCAGGCCAATGAAGAGCTTGTCGTCAGTATCCGCGTTCGCCATGCCTCGCTCCTGCATCCCGGGCGTTTCGAAAAGTTATAGTCCGGTTGGACGGAAGTTTCCAACCCGGCGAGAGTCGCAAACGCAAGCAACAGTCAACCGTTGCCGCGGAAAAAAAGTTTTTGACAGCTTCCCGCTTTTGCATAACGACAGATGGCGAAAACAAACGCGCGGCAGACGAGAGGGGCGACGGAGATGCTTGCGGTTGCGATGAGAGCGCACGGTATCGTAACGCCACTCCAGCATTTCTGCTCGGCACTGCAAAATCACTCGCATCGATAACAAGAAACCAGGCCGCGGGCCCAAGAAGCCGCGCGGCGAAGGAAATTGGGCGTGAAGAAGAAGGAGCACCCGTCCTATCCGGTCAAACAGATCGGCGGCATCGACGCTGCGGCAATCCAGAAGCTGCGCGCGGTCCGGATCCGCACCACGGCCGGCCTGCTCAAGGCGGCAAAGAGTGCCAAAGGACGAAAGGAGCTGGCGCAGAAAACCGGAATCCCTGCTCAGGAGATCCTCAATCTCGTGAACCAGGCCGATCTTATGCGCATCAAGGGGCTCGGCGGCGAATATACCCTGCTGCTGAAGGACGCGGGCGTCGATACCTTGCGCTCGCTACGCTTCCGGAACCCGCAGCATCTCGCCAAAAGGATGGCGGAGCAGAACGCAGAGCGCAAAAAGCAGGCTGCGGAGGCCCGCGCGGAAGAAGTGCAGCTGCTTCCGGGCGAGAAGGCGATCCAGAAATGGATCGAGCGGGCAAAGACGCTGCCCTTGCAGATCACGTATTAGCTCCGGCCGCGTGCCTGCTTGCGTTTTCGGCGCGCGGGCGTTCTAGTCCCGGCATGCTTCCAAAACCGCCAGTCAGGACACTCCGCGCCCGGGGCCGCTCGATCCATTTCGGGCCAATGCCCATCATCATGGGCATCCTGAATGTCACGCCGGACTCCTTTTCCGATGGCGGCGCCTACGCCTCGGTCGAGGATGCGGTGGCAGCGGCGCAGCGCATGACGGCGGAAGGTGCGGACATCATCGATATCGGTGGCGAATCCACCCGGCCCGGTCACGAAGCGGTCGATGCCGCGACCGAAATGAGCCGCGCGCTTCCCGTAATCGAGCGCCTTGCAGCGGTTTCAGATGTTCCGATCTCGATCGACACCTATAAAGCCGAAGTGGCGCGCAAGGCGGTCGAAGCCGGCGCCCATATCGTCAACGACGTATGGGGCCTCTCACGCGACGCAGACATGGCCAAGGCGATCGGCGAGACCGGTGCCGCCGCGATCATCATGCACAACCGCGTGGAAATCGACGGCTCGCTCGACATATTCGAAGAGATGAAATCGTTCTTTGCGCGCGCGGTGGAGAAATGTCTCGTCGCGGGTGTGGGAAGAGACCAGATCGTGCTCGATCCCGGCATCGGTTTCGGCAAGACACTCGAGCAGAACCTCGCAATTCTCGGCAATCTTGCGCGGCTCAACGAATACGGCTTTCCGGTATTGCTCGGCGCGTCGCGCAAATCCTTCATCAACAAAGTCTCGCCCAGCGAACCCGGCGAGCGCATTGGCGGCAGCGTGGTGACGACCGTGTTCGCAGCACTCGCGGGGACCGCGATCGTCCGCGTGCACGACGTCGCGACGCATCTGCAGGCGCTGCGCGTGGTCGATGCGACGGGAGCGGCAGCATGAAAGGCATCATCGATATCGTCGGGCTCGTGCTGTTTGCCCGGCATGGCGTCGGCGAAGACGAAGCGCGGCTCGGCCAACGCTTCATCCTCGACATCCAGTTAGAGGCGAATGTCGCCGAAGCCGTGAAACATGACCGGCTCGCCGACACCGTCGACTATGGCGAAGTCGTTGCGGTGACGGATGCGCTGTTTCGCGACAAACGCTTCTACCTGATCGAGGCCGCTGCAGGCCACGTCGCGGCCGGAATCCTGGCGCATTTTCCGGCGGTAAAAAGCGCGCGGGTGACGGTGAAGAAACCTTCGGCGCCGATCGACGCAATTTTCGACTATGTCGCGACCACGGTCGAACGCAGGCGCGATGGCTGACGTCTATATCGGGCTCGGCTCGAATCTCGGCGACCGCATTGCGCATCTTGCAGCGGCACGCGACGCACTCGCGGCGCAAGCCGGCCCGCTGCTCGCGCAGTCTTCGCTATACGACACCGATCCGTGGGGGCCGGTGCCGCAGGATAATTATCTCAATCAGGTGGTTTCGGTCGCGAGCGAGCTACCGCCGCGCGAGTTGCTCGCCCGGCTCCACAAAATCGAACGGGCCGAAGGGCGCGACCGCGCGCATGAAGTCCGCTACGGGCCGCGCTCGCTCGATCTCGACATTCTGCTTTATGCCGATCGCGTGGTGGATGAAGACGGCCTCACCATCCCGCATCCGCGGATCGGCGAGCGCGCCTTCGTGCTGGTGCCGCTTGCAGAAATTGCACCCGACATAATGATCAATGGCACCCCGGTGACGACGCTGGTTCGCCGCATCGACACCGCAGGCGTCCGCCGGTACCAGAGCGGCTGACACGCCGATGGCGCCCCTTGGCGTCACGCGTTCCGGCGTGGCAATGTGCGGCGATCCAAAGAGTATTCTTGATGTCAGAACTCGCCCTCGCCTCCGAATTTCCTGCCGCCAGCCGCGACGACTGGATGAAGCTGGTCGAAAGCGCACTCAAGGGTGCGCCCTTCGAAAAGAAGCTTGTTTCCAAGACCTATGACGGCATTGCGATCCAGCCGCGTTACGAGCGCGCGAACAATGCCGCGCGGGTGGCCGGGCGTCCGGATGGAGAGCCGTGGGCTGTGCTGCAACGGATCGACTTTCGCGACCCGAAGGAAGCCAACAAGCAGGCGCTGCGCGATCTCGAAAACGGCGCGACAGGTTTAACGCTGGTGTTTCCCGGCGCGATCGGGAACTACGGCTTTGCCCTGCCCGCCACGAAGGACCCGCTGGCGCAGGTGCTGGATCAAGTATGGGTAGATGCGATCGATATCGAGCTCGATCTCGGCTTGCAGTCCAAGGACGCGGCGGCATGGCTTGCGGAAATCGCGAAAGAACGCGGCATCGATCCCGCGAAGACGAAATTCCGTTTCGGCTACAATCCGCTCGGCATGATCGCGCATCACGGCGGCGCGCCGATGCCGTGGAAAGATATTGCGCCGGTCTTTGCCGCGAACATCGCCGATCTCAAGAATCAAGGCTTCGATAGCCGCTTTGCCTGCGCGGACGGCCGCGTCATTCACGCAAGCGGCGGCTCGGAAGCGCAGGAACTCGCTTTCGTCCTTGCGAGCGGCGTCGCCTATTTGCGAGCGCTGGAAGCGCACGGCTTCCCGCTCGACGAGGCGCGACGCGCGCTGTTCTTCCGGCTCGCGGCGGACTCCGACCAGTTCCTGACCATCGCGAAATTCCGCGCTTTGCGAAAACTATGGGCGCGGATCGAGGACGCATCCGCGCTCGAGCCGAAGCCGATCTTCATTTCCGCCGAGACGGCATGGCGGATGATGACCCGGCGCGATCCCAACGTGAACATGCTGCGCATGACAATGGCGGTCGCTGCGGCAGGTTTCGGCGGCGCCGACGCGATCACCGTGCTGCCGCATACGATTGCGCTCGGTCTTCCCGACGGGTTTGCGCGGCGGATCGCGCGGAACACGCAAGCCATCCTGCTGGAAGAGTCGAACCTCTTCCGCGTCGGCGATCCGGCAGCCGGATCGGGCAGCATCGAGGCCCTCACCTTCGAACTCTGCGAAGCGGCTTGGAAACTGTTTCAGGGAATCGAAGCGGCGGGCGGCCTTGCGGATGCGCTGCAAGCCGGCCTCGTGCAGAAGAAAGTCGCGGCGGCCCGCGTTGCGCGTGCGCGGAACATCGCAATCCGCAAGGACGCGATCACGGGTGTCAGCGAATTTCCGAACGTGAACGAGCCGAAGGAAGCCGTGCTCGACGACAAGCCGCAGACCGATCAACAACAGCCTGCGAATTCCGCGCTCGCGCTCTCGCGCATGCGGGTCGCCGAGCCGTTCGAGGCGCTGCGCGACGCCGCCGATGCGATGAAGGATCGTCCGAAAGTTTTCATCGCCAATCTCGGCAAGCCGGTGGACTTCACCGCACGCACCACGTTCGCGCGCAATTTCTTCGAGGCCGGCGGTATTGCCGCCGTTTCGCACGAGAACATCCAGTCACCGGAAGATGCCGTGAAAACCTTCAAGGCTTCCGGCGCGAAGCTCGCCTGCATCTGCTCCTCGGACGAGGTTTACGCCGCACAGGCGGAAGGCATCGCCAAGGCGCTGAAAGATGCCGGTGCTTGCGTGTATCTCGCGGGCCGTGGTGGCGAGAAAGAGGATGCCTACAAGGCAGCGGGCGTCGGCGGTTTCATCTATGCCGGCTGCGACGTGATCGCGACCCTCACGGACGCGCACGCGAAACTCTACTTCTGTCATTCCGGACGCCGCGAAGCGGCGATCCGGAATCCAGGGCTGTATGGCAAAGCAGTGCGCTTGGGCACTGGATTCCGGGTTCGCTCGCTTACGCTCGCGCCCCGGAATGTCAGAATTAGAGTTTCGCGTGCGCTTCCGTGAGTGTCGCGATCACGTCGCAGCCGGCATAGATGAAACCGCCGACGCCCGCTGCCTTGTAG
>CAUJKG010000032.1 GCA_963205465.1 Pseudomonadota bacterium
CCTTCGATGCCGCCTTCGAGCACCGCCTTCAGCGATTTATAGGAAGTATCGTCGCCATCGAACGAAAGATCGTCGCAGAATACGATGAACCGGTCCTTCGTATTGCGCAGAAGGTTCATCAGAACCGGGAGCGTTTCGATGTCCTCGCGGTGAATTTCGATCAGCTTGAGGTTCTTGGTCTGCGCGTTGATCGACGCATGGACCGCTTTTACCAGCGACGACTTGCCCATGCCCCGCGCGCCCCATAGCAGCGCGTTATTCGCGGGCAGCCCCTTGGCGAAGCGCTCCGTATTCTCGACCAGCACGTCGCGCATGCGGTCGATCCCCTTCAGGAGCATCATTTCCACGCGATTGACCCGGGCGACTGGATCAAGCCGCTTCTGGGCCGCGTTCCAGACAAAGGCCTCGGCGGACGCGAAGTCGGGGGCCTCGACGGCGGGAGGGGCCCAGCGGTCCACCGCGGCGGCGATACGGGTCAGTGCTTCGGCGAGCATGCCGAGAATCGTGTCGGAGGAGCCAGGCTTGTTCATGGGTCTTTCCTTGTCCCTGGCGGCATAGCGCGGCGGCTTTGCCGCAGGCAAGCGCCGCAAAGTCCTAGCAGAAACGGGGTTTCCTGCCTCCGAAAAGAGGCCGATTCCGTTGCAATCCGGAGTTTGGCAAGTATAGTCCCCGCCGATTTGGCGGCCAGCCGTTGGTGGCGCCCGCCTACCCAAAAAGCCCCCGAGGAGGCCATGTTTATTACCCCCGCTTATGCACAGGCAGCGCCGGCCGGCGGCAGCGACATGCTGGTGTCGTTGCTCCCCTTCATCGCGATCTTCGTGATCATGTATTTCCTGATCCTGCGCCCCCAGCAGAAGCGCGTGAAGACTCATGCGGAATTGGTGAAGAACCTGCGCCGGGGCGATACGGTCATTACCAATGGCGGCATCATCGGCAAGATTTCGAAGGTGATCGACGATCATGAAGTCGAAATCGAAATCGCCGATGGGGTGAAGATCCGCCAGGTGCGCCAGATGGTGACGGAGGTCCGTGCCAAGGGCGAGCCGCTCAAGGATTAAGAGAGCTTCTCCGAGCTTTCGCAGGTCCTCACGCGTTCGGGAACCGGAATATGCAATTCAAATCATGGCGAGCCTTTGCGATCATCCTCTTTGCAGCGGTGGTCTGCGCGCTCGCGGTTCCCAACCTGCTTTCGCAGGCGACGTTCGACGCGCTTCCGAATGTGCTGAAGCGTAAAATGGTGCTCGGCCTCGATTTGCAGGGTGGGTCTCACCTGCTTTTGCAGGTCGACGCCGATTTCGTGCGCAAGGAGAAGGGTGAGAATCTTCGCGACGACGTGCGCCGTGTGCTGCGCGAGACGAAGATCGGCTACACCAATCTTGCGCTGCAGGGCCTGACTGTTTCCGTTCGTATCCGGGAAGAAAAGGATGTCCCGGAAGCGCTGCGGAAACTGCGCGAACTCTCCCAGCCGCTGACGGGGATTTTTGCCGGTGCCAATGTTCAGGACATCGAAGTCACCGAAAACAACGGCCTGATCCGGCTTACGATTTCCAATGCCGGCATCACGCAGCGCATCGGCCAGTCGGTTGAGCAATCGATCGAAATTGTCCGCAAACGCGTCGACGAACTCGGCACGGTGGAGCCATCGATCCAGCGCCAAGGTCTGGACCGTATTCTCGTGCAGGTTCCGGGTCTCGATAACCCGAAGCGCCTGATCGATCTCATCGGACAGACCGCGAAGCTCACGTTCCGCATGGTCGATCTCACGGTCAACCCGCAACAGGCGCAGACGCAGCCTCCGCTCGATTCTGAAGTGCTGCAGTCCAACGACAATCCTCCGCAACTCTACGTCATCGAAAAACGCGTGGTTGTGGCCGGAGAAGACCTTGTCGACGCTCAACCGTCGACGGACCAGCGAAACGGCGAGTGGGTAGTCAACTTCCGCTTCAATAGCTCCGGAGCGAGGCGCTTCGCCAATGCCACCCGCGATAACGTGGGCCGCCCGTTCGCGATCGTGCTTGATAATAAAGTGATTTCTGCGCCGGTCATCCGCGAGCCCATTCTCGGCGGCTCCGGACAGATTTCCGGCAGCTTCTCAGCCCAGTCCGCCAACGATCTGGCGATCCTTCTGCGCGCCGGTGCATTGCCGGCACCGCTGACCGTGATTGAGGAAAGGACCGTCGGCCCGGGTCTCGGCGCGGACTCGATTTCCGCCGGTATCAAGGCGGCCTGGATCGGCTCCCTGTTCGTTATCGTTTTCATGTTCGCGACCTATGGCTTGTTCGGGCTATTCGCGAACATCGCGGTTGCCGTGAACGTCGGCATGATTCTCGGTATTCTTTCGCTGCTCGGGGCCACGCTGACCCTTCCGGGAATCGCCGGTATCGTGCTTACCGTCGGCATCGCGGTTGACAGCAACGTGCTGATTTACGAGCGCATTCGCGAAGAAGTGCGGTCGGGACGCTCCGCGCTTTCCGCGCTGAATGCCGGCTTCGACCGCGCGCTTGCGACCATTCTCGACTCGAACCTGACCACGTTTATCGCTGCGGTCGTGCTGTTCTATGTCGGCACCGGCCCGGTCCGCGGCTTTGCCGTCACCTTCGGGCTCGGCATTCTGACGACGCTATTCACCGCCTTTACCTTCACCCGTATTCTGGTTGCGCTCTGGTATCACTGGTGGCGCCCGAAGACGTTGCCGATCTGAACGGAGCCCCTCGATGCGAATCCCGCTGCTTCGTCTGGTTCCGGACGAAACCAAAATCGATTTCGTACAGTTTCGCCGCATCAGCTTTCCTGCTTCGGCTGTGCTCTCGATACTGGCCGCGCTTGCCTTCTTCTACTACGGGCTGAATCTCGGCATCGACTTCAAAGGCGGCACGCTTATTGAAGTGCAGAGCAAAACGCCGAAGGCGGACATCTCGGCAATGCGTGCGACGCTCGAGAAACTCGAACTCGGCGAAGTGCAGCTTCAGCAGTTCGGCGATAACGAAGTCCTGATCCGCGTGGCCCAGCAGCCGGGAGGCGACGAGGCGCAGCAGGCGGTCGTCGTCAAGGTGCGCGCTGCGTTAGGGGATGCAGTCGAATATCGCCGTGTCGAGGTCGTCGGCCCGCGTGTTTCTGCCGAATTGCTCGGCTACGGCATCATCGGCCTGGGCTTTGCGATCGTCGGTATCCTGATCTATCTCTGGTTTCGCTTCGAATGGCAATTTGCGTTGGGCGCGACGATTGCGAACATGCACGACATCGTGCTGACGCTCGGGTTCATGGCGATCACCCAGATCGATTTCGATCTTACTTCGGTCGCAGCACTCCTCACCATTCTCGGCTATTCGCTGAACGATACCGTGGTCATTTATGACCGCATTCGCGAGCTTTTGCGCAAATACAAGCGCATGCCGATGAAGGAACTCCTCAACGAAGGCGTGAACCAGACGTTATCGCGCTCGGTGATTACGCACGTAACCGTCACGCTGGCTTTGATTGCGCTCTTGATTTGGGGCGGTCGCGCCATTCATGGCTTTGCCGCCGTGATGACCTTCGGCGTCGTGCTGGTCGGCACCTATACCTCGATCTTCATCGCGGCACCGATGCTGATGTATCTCGGTGTCGGGGCCAACCGCGATCGTGTCAGCAACACCGAGAATACGCCGGCCCGCGCGACTCCGTGAGCGTTTCGCAGAACGACCCGCATTTTCCCGGCCGCGCGCCGATCGAGGGCTACGGGCAGGGCGGTTTTCGTTTTGCCGGAATGTCGCATCGCGGCTCACTTCTCATCGTGCCGAGCGGGATTTATGCTTGGCCGGTCAATACCCCCGCTGAGTTGTCGGAGAGTGCGCTGGCGCGCGTCTTCGCCGAAGCCGGCGAAATCGATCTCCTAATGATCGGAAGCGGCCGCGATCCTGTCGCTTTACCCGCGGCACTCCGGGAACGGTGCAAGGCCGCGGGGATTAGCGTGGATATTCAGCCAACTGGCGGAGCCGCATCGACCTATAACGTCCTGCTCGATGAAGGACGCCGGGTAGCGGCAGCGCTCATCGCAGTAAGCTGAAGCCATGAAAGACGCCTATCAGCATTGCGAGGCGCTCGTGCGCGAGCGGGACCGCGACCGGTTTCTGGCCGCGTTGTTCGCCCCGGCTAAGCAGCGGCAACACCTTTTTGCACTTTATGCCTTCGATCTGGAGATCGGCCGCGTGCCCGACGCGGTGCGCGAGCCGATGGCGGGCGAAATCAGACTGCAATGGTGGCGCGATGTAATCGCCGGCGAGCGGACCGGAGAGGCGCAGGCCAATCCTGTGGCGGCGGCTTTGCTCGATACGCTACGGTATCACCCGATTTCCACCGAAGCCTTGCGTAGAGCGATCGACGCGCGAGAGTTCGACCTGGTCGGATCACCGATGACGACGCGCGCGGCGCTCGATGAGTATCTGGACGATACGTTCGGTGTCGCGATGGCGGCGGCAGCGGCGGTGCTCGAGCCGGGGCAGGATTTCGCGGAAGCGTCGCGTGCGGGCGGAAGAGCGAGCGGAATTGTAAAGCTGCTCCAGAACATCGGGCGGGACGCGGCGAGAGGGCGCTTGTTCGTGCCGCTCGATCTGCTCGCCAAACACGAAGTTCACACGGCGAGTGTTTTCGCTGCTGAAGCGTCGTCAGGCTTCCTCGCTACGCTGGAAGAGTTGTGCGTCGAGGCAGAAAAGTGCCATCGTTCGCTTCAAGTATCGCCAGTCCTGCAGAGCGCAGTTCCCGCTTTTCTTATTGCGGCACTCGTGCCGGCTTCCATCGCACGGATCAGGCGTACATCTGACCCGTTTCGGACACCGATGGAACTTTCCGCGATCAGAAGCCAGTTTCTGCTCTGGCGCGCAGCAAGGCGCGGCGCGATTTAGCTTTCACTCTTATGTGTGGTGATCGGTATAGCAGGGACACAATTCCCTATATACCGTAGCGAATAACCAACGGGAGCATGCGCGAATGCGGCTCAAACGAACGGCGATTGCTTTCGTCGCTGTTTTTATCACCAGCGGCAGCGCATTTGCGGCAAGCAACGCCGCGCGCCAGTACCTCGCCAAATACGACGTGCCGGCGCCCACGCCCACGAGCGTGGTGGTCTGTCACGGCTTCAACTGTAAATATCGGACACTGGTCGGGCTTGGTGCCGGCGATATCGGAAAGTTACGGGAAATTCTGGCGCGGGGCCGCGGCTCCGCGAGATCGGAAATCAATGCGATCGCCGATGCCGTCGCCTGGTTCGAGCGCAGGATAGGGTCGCAAACCGGCACCAGCCGTCGAACGCCGCGTGCCGGTCCGGCGCAGGCGGGCTTGCGCAGTGAAGCCGATTGCATCGACGAGAGCGTCAATACGACCGCGCTGCTCGTGCTGCTATCGGATCTGAAGCTCTTGAAGTTCCATGATGTGGTCGCACCGGAATCGCGCGGTTATTTGCTCGACTTCCGGTATCCTCATGCAACCGCGGTCGTCGCCAACAGAATGAGCGGTGCGCGTTGGGCGATTGATCCCTGGCCGAAACGCAACGGCCAGCGTCCGGATACGCTACCCATCGCGGTATGGCTGAAGGGTGGCTAAGAAAAAGGCCCCGGTGGGGAGGACACCGGGGCCGGATTTGCGACGCTTCGAAAGAATTCGGGTCGCAGGTCTTAGTGGACGGTCGCAGCGGCGTGGCGCGCGATACCCGGAATTTCGCTGCGGCTGATGTTGATGTCAGCCAGCGTGCGGTCATCGAGCGAAACGAGCTCGTTGTAGGTACGACGATAGGTGCGCCAGCGACGGATCTGCTTCAGCACATAACCCCAAATCAGCATGTTCGGTCTCCTTCAGACTACGATCCCGTCGCGCCCTCGGCTGAAGCGGAATCGCTTAATTTCTGAGAGCTAAATAGGCCGCGATGCTGCGCTGCGGTAGGGAGGCGGGTACATTGCTGCAATGCGATAACTGCATGCCATCATTACTGAAATATGAATTTTGCATGGCAAGGAAGCGGCGCGTGCTGGCGCTATTCGAGAAGCCGCTGTAGGACCGCGTTCTCAGGCGCAAAAGCGCCCGCCCGAAGGCATCCGAATGTCCCAGCTGTTGTTTGAAATCGATCACCCTTCAATCCCGATCTCCGGGAGCAACGCGGTCTTCCCCGTCCGGAGAATTTACTGCATTGGCCGCAATTACGCGGCGCACGCCAGAGAAATGGGCTCGGACCCCGAGCGCGAGCCACCCTTTTTCTTCCAGAAACCTTCGGACGCCGTGCAGGTAGTGATGCCGGGCGAGACGGGCGAGCATCCGTATCCGTCGCTGACGAATAGCTACCACTACGAAGTAGAACTCGTTGCGGCGCTCGGCAAAGGTGGTCGCAACATCCCTGTCGAGAAGGCCCTCGATTGTGTCTACGGCTATGCGGTCGGGCTGGATATGACGCGGCGCGATCTGCAGTCGCAGATGAAGGACCAGAGAAAGCCCTGGGATATCGGCAAAGGCTTCGACCATAGCGCGCCGATCGGTCCAATCCTTCCGGTAGCCGACACGGGGCATTTCAAGAGCGGCGAGATTTCTCTTTCCGTGAATGGTGTCGTCAAGCAGAAGGCTGATCTCTCGCAGATGATGTGGAGCGTGGCGGAGCAGATTGCGCGGCTGTCGCAACTCTTCGAACTGAAGGCAGGCGATCTGATCATGTCCGGAACGCCGGAAAATGTCGGGCCGGTTGTGGTTGGCGATACGCTGGTTGCGAAGATCGCGGGCTTGCCTGATCTCTCGCTGAAGATCGTGAAGACGGAAGTCTGATACGGCTAGATGCCGGCGGCGAAAGCCTTGCCATCCTTGAGGCCAAGCTCGTAGGCGAGCCGAAAGCCGTCGGCATTGCGGATATCGAACTGCTTGATGGGGATCGGTTCGGACGGCTGCACATAGGTGCGCCCCGGCACCTCCGGAATCTTCTTGTATCGGCGCGTAAGCAACACGAGCGTTCGGCCGCCTTGCCGTTCGATAGGTTCGAGCGGAGCAACCGGCACATTGTCCACGAGACCGCCATCGAAGGCCGGTCTGCCGCCGATCTTCATAACCGGCATGAAAGGAGGCACACCGCCGCTCGCGACAATAAGCTCATGAAGTTCGGAAGCCTTTGTGAGATCCCGCACCTGAACAAACTCCTGCCTGATTCCGAGCTTGCGCCCGAAGCTCGGATGAACGGGCTGAAACAGCTTTTTCTCGATCTGATAGGCGCCGATTCCGAGCGCTGCGCCGAACACAGGAGGCAATCCGCCCGGCAATCTCGCAATGCCGATCCGCACATCGCTCATCGATTGGAGCTTTTTC
>CAUJKG010000033.1 GCA_963205465.1 Pseudomonadota bacterium
TTCGTGAAGAATATCGGCGCGCTGGCGATGCTGATGCCGGTTGCTGTCGCGCTTGCGCGCAAGTACGAGACCTCGCCCTCCGTGTTTCTGATGCCGATGGCCTTCGGCTCGCTGCTCGGCGGCATCGTCACGCTGGTCGGCACATCACCCAACATTCTCGTCTCCCGCGTGCGGCAGGAAATCACCGGCGAACCGTTCTCGATGTTCGACTTCACGCCGGTAGGTGTCATCCTCGCAGTCGCCGGCATCGCCTTTCTTGCCGTCGGCTGGCGGCTCCTGCCGACGAACCGCAAGGGTGCGGCTTCCATCGAGGCCGCCTTTAATCTCGAAGGTTACACGACCGAAGCCGTCGTGCAGCCCGACACCGATACGGTCGGAAAGACCGTGGGCCAGCTCGAGAAACTTTCCGGGCAGGACGTGGAAGTTCTGATGCTCGTGCGTAAAGGCGGCCGCCGCTATGCGCCGACGGAGAAAACCGAACTACGCGCCGGCGACGTGCTCTTGCTGGAAGGCGAGCCGGACGCGCTCGAGCGCATCGTCGCCGACGCAAAACTCGCGCTCGCCACCGCAAGCAGCCGCAAATCCAAAAAGGAAACCGACACGCCGGCCGACGACATGGGCGTAATGGAAGCGGTCGTCACCGCGGACTCCCAACTTGTCGGCTCGAATGCGCAACAGTCGAAGCTCTATCACAAACACGGCGTGACCCTGATTGCGGTGAGCCGCGCCGGCGCGCGCGTGACGTCGCAATTGCGCGCGCTGCGGCTGCGGGCGGGCGATGTCGTTGTATTGCGCGGAAACCTGAACGACATGCCCGAGGTCTTGGGCGAACTGGGTCTGCTGCCGCTCGCGGAGCGTTCGGTGCCGCTCGGCAGCACGCGCCGCAGCATCATGCCGGTCGTCGTACTCGCCGCGGCCATGCTGCTCGTCGCCTTCGGCTATCTGCCGATCGCGATCGCCTTTTTCGGCACCGCCGTCGTGCTCATGCTGATCCGCTCGATCACGCTAAAAGAAGCCTATGCAGCGATTGAATGGCCGATCCTTATTCTGATCGGTTCGCTGATCCCGGTCTCGGATGCGCTGCGCACCACGGGCGGCACCGAAGTGATTGCGTCGTTGCTCTCGCAGGCCGGCGACTATCTCAACGGCTACGCCGCGCTCCTGCTCATCATGGCGGCGGCCATGGCGGTGACGCCGTTTCTCAATAACGCGGCAACCGTGTTGGTCATGGGGCCCATCGCCGCTGCGTTTGCCACCAAGCTCGGCTACCGGCCCGATCCCTTCCTGATGGCGGTTGCGATTGGCGCTGCCTGTGACTTCCTCACGCCGATCGGTCACCAGTCGAATACGCTGGTGATGGGTCCCGGCGGTTATCGTTTCGGAGATTACTGGCGGCTCGGCCTGCCGCTATCCATTCTCGTACTCGCGCTCGGCGTGCCGTTGATCGCGCTGTTCTGGCCGTTAACGCGCTAATAAATAGCCCCTAGAACTTTTCGATCCATGGCCGCAGATCCATCTCGTGCGTCCAGGCGCTGCGGTCCTGGTTATGCAGGTACCAGTAATTCTCCGCGATCTGATCGGGATCGAGAATCCCATCCTGCTCTTTGAGCTTGTAGCGCTCCGGAAACATCTCGCGGATGAAAGCAGTATCGATCGCGCCGTCGATCACGACATGCGCGACATGGATGCCCTCCGGCCCGAGCTCCCGCGCCATGCTATGCGCAACCGCGCGCAGCGCGTGCTTGCCGGCGGAGAAAGCCGAGAAACCCGCAGCACCGCGCAGGCTCGCCGTAGCACCCGTGAAGATGATGGTGCCGCGCTTCCGCGGCGCCATGACCTTGGCCGCCTCGCGCCCCATCAGGAAGCCGCCGAAGCACGCCATCTCCCATACCTTGAAGAACACGCGCGAAGAGGTCTCGCGGATCGGGAAGTTCACATTCGCCCCGATGTTATAGACCGCGACCTCGATCTCGCCGATGTCGCGCTCGATCTCCTCGAACAGCGCCACCACCTGCTCTTCCTTGCGCGCGTCATTGCCGAAGCCGCGCGCCCTGCCGCCTTCGGCCTCGATATGCCTGACCAGCGGCTCCAGCTTTTCCGCATGCCGCCGCGTCATGCAGGCGACGTAACCTTCCTTGGCGAAGCGGCGCGCGATCGCGCCACCCGTGGCGTCCCCCGCGCCGATCACCAACGCAACTTTATCGGCCATGCCTGTCCTCGCATTTCTTGACAGCGTGGCGCTTCGCGCGTGAGTCTGTCAATGAACGCGGGCGTAAAAGCTGCCATGCGCGAACCCGGGAGAACAACCGTGAAACGCCTCGAATTCTTCTTCGACTTCGGCAGCCCCACCACTTATCTCGCGCATACCCAGATGCCCGCACTCGCGCAACGCACCGGCGCGGAAATCGCATACCGCCCCATGCTGCTCGGCGGCGTGTTCAAGGCAACCGGCAACCAGTCCCCCGTCACCATCCCTGCGAAAGCGAAATGGATGGACCGCGACCTGCGCGACTTCGCGCGCCGCTATGGCGTGCCTTACGCGCGCAATCCCTGGTTTCCGATCAACACCATCACGTTGATGCGCGGCGCGGTCGCCATGCAGCAGCAGGGCCGTCTCGCACCCTATGCCGACGCGATCTTCCACGCGATGTGGGTCGAGCCGCAGAACATGAACGACCCGCAAGTCGTGGGCGCGGTACTGGCCAAAGCCGGCTTCGATCCAAAACAGATGCTTGCCGCCATCGAAGATCAAGCCGTGAAGGACACGCTTCGCGTCAACACCGAGGAAGCCGTGTCGCGCGGCGTATTCGGCGCGCCGACCTTCTTCGTCGGCGACAAGATGTTCTTCGGACAGGACCGGCTGGATTTCGTCGAGGAAGAATTGCGCAGCTAGTTCTGCTGCAATTCTTCCTTCACCGCCTTCACGAGCCCCACGAGATCGAAGGGCTTCGGCAGGAAGCTGAACTCTTCGCCCGGAAGCTGGTCGGCTAGTCCTTCCGAATAGCCGGAAGCGAAGATCACCTTGGTCTTCTTCAGGTTCGCCTTGCGCATTTCCTTGAGCATGGTCGGGCCGTCCATGACCGGCATCATCACGTCGGAAACGATGATGTCGATATTGCCGTCCTCGCGCTTGGCGACTTCCAGCCCCTCTTCGCCGTCCGCCGCTTCCAGCACCGTGAAGCCGCGCATGGTCAGCGCATGCGTCGCGAAGCGGCGCACGCCGTCTTCGTCCTCGACGAGCAGCACCGTGCCGCGGCCGGTAAGATTGACCGGCTTCGCCTCGTTCGCCGCCTTGGTCTGCACCGCATCGCGCGCGGCGGCCGTCTCGCCCTCGGTCGGCACATAACGCGGCAGGAACATGCGGAAGGCCGTGCCCTTGCCGACTTCGCTGTCGACATAGATGAAACCGCCCGACTGCTTCACGATGCCATATACCGCAGCAAGCCCGAGACCCGTGCCCTTGTTCTTGTCCTTGGTCGTGAAGAACGGCTCGAAGATCTTGCTCACCACGTCCGGCGCGATACCGGTGCCGGTATCGGCAACCTCGATCATCACATATTCCGCCGGCGGCATGCCGTCGTAGCGGAATTTGCGCGACTCTTCGGGCGTTACGTTGGTGGTGGAGATCTTCAGCGTGCCGCCGTTCGGCATGGCGTCGCGGGCGTTTGCAGCAAGATTGATAAGCACGCGCTCGAGCTGGTTGATATCGGCCTTCACCGGCCACAGATCGCGCCCATAGGTGGTTTCGATTTTCACCTTCTCGGCGACGACGCGGCGCATCAAGCCGTTGGCGAGATCGGAGATCACGTCGCTGATCTGCAACATCTCCGGGACCAGCGTTTCGCGCCGTGCAAAAGCAAGCAACTGCCGCACCAGTGCTGCCGCGCGCGTGCCGTATTGCCGGATCTGGTTCAGTTCCTGGAAGCCCGGATCGGTCGGACGCACCTTGACCAGCAACAGGCTCGCATTGCCGATCATGGTCGTCAGCACGTTGTTGAAGTCGTGCGCGATGAAACCGGCGAATTCGCCGATCGCCTGCATCTTCTGCGCCTGCGCGAAGGAAAGCTCGAGCTTCTTCTCTTCGCTGGTGTCGATCGCATGCACGATCGCCGCCTCGCCCTCCTCGCCGGAATCCTGCTCCACCGGAGTCACGAAGAAACGCACAAAGCGTCCTTCCCGCCCTTGCAGCGGGAGTTCGACTTCATGCGGCGTGGTTTTTCCTTCCAATACGCCGTTCAACAGCGCTTCGAGCTTCGCGCGATCGTTCTGCGGCACGAAGGAAAACACGGTCTGCCGCGCGCCCTTCTCGTCCGCAACCGCGCCGAACAGCCGGGCGAAGGTGGCGTTCGAGTTCAGGATGCGGCCCGCGCGATCGACCGTCGCAATCGCCGCCGGCGAGTTATGGAAGAAGCGGGCGAAACGGACTTCGGCCGCCCGCAAGGCATCCTGCTTGTCTTCGCTCTTGGCCCGCGAAAGCACGAGCGTCCGCGAAACGCCCGGCGTCCCGTCGGACGCGAAGGCGACGCGATGCATCAGGCGCACCGGCAGGCTGGTGCCGTTTTTCTTGCGCAGGTCCACGTCGAGCAGTTCGGTTTTCACCTCTCCCGGCGCAGGCGCAAGATTCGTGAGCAAGGCCGCACTCGTGCCCTGCACGAGATCGGTGATCTTCAATCCATCGGCGCCGATCTCGGCAATGTCGTAACCGAGCCAGGAAGCAAGCGTCGTGTTCAGATAGCTCACGCGGCCTTGCGCGTCGGACGAAAAAAATCCGGCGGGCGCATGATCCAGGAAGTCGATGGCATGCTGCAGCGACTGGAACGCACTTTCCTGCTTCTCGCGGTCGCGCGTGATATCGGCAACGGTCCAGGCCGCGAGCTTGGCCTGACGGCCTTTGGTGCCGAGCGGGCGGGAGCGGATACGAAACCAGCGCACGCCCGCGCCTTCCGCATTCGGCACGCGTATTTCCTCCGCGTGCGAACGCGCGGAGTGAATGGCCTGCGCCAGGCGATAGATCGCATCGGCGACCGAGGGATCGCTCGTGAACAGTCGCTCGACCGGCCGGACGTCATCGGGATTTTCTGCGCCAGTCAGTTCCATATAGGCGCGGTTCGCATAGAGCACGCGGCCCGATTGATCGACGATGGAAACGCCCTCGGTTCCGGAGTCGGCAAGCGCCTTGGTCAGATCGTTTCTGCCGGCCCTGCCCGCGAACTCGATCACGCCAGAGGCGTACGAAAAGAGAGCAAAGACCCCGACCACCGAAAGCGCGGCGAGCACGGCGATGATGTAGGGGTCGGCCTGGTCGCGACCGAGAAACAGAAGAAAGACCGCGGTCGAAACCAGCACAAAGGCAACGACGATCACAAGACCGATCGAACCGGTCGCCTGGATGCGGTCAACATTGACCGGCTCGTCGTCGTGAGGCGTCATTTGCCCCGTCTCCCGCGAAAGACCGT
The DNA here is from genome assembly GCA_963205465.1 of Pseudomonadota bacterium. Classification (GTDB taxonomy): domain Bacteria; phylum Pseudomonadota; class Alphaproteobacteria; order Rhizobiales; family Xanthobacteraceae. The sequence continues at coordinate 5,457 of CAUJKG010000033.1, forward strand.
TTGCCGCAATACCCGTTTGCCTGAGAACGCCTTCAGTCCGCAAGTTTATCTCCGTCCACCGGCAATTTGCTTGGAATTGCGCAGCTTCATGACATAGCCGATCAGCTCGGCCACCGCCTTATAATGCTCGACCGGGACTTCCTGATCGAGTTCGACGGACTTGAAGAGCGCGCGGGCAAGCGGCGGATTCTGCACGACCGGCACGGCATGCCGGTAGGCGATTTCGCGGATTTTCAAGGCGATGTTGTCCTGCCCTTTGGCGACGCAGATCGGCGCGCCCATGCCCTGCTCGTATTTGAGGGCCACGGCAAAGTGGGTCGGGTTCATGACCACCACGGTGGCATCCGGAACCTCCGACATCATGCGCTTTCTCGAACGGGACTGGCGGATCTGGCGCAGCTTCGCCTTGATCGTCGGATCGCCTTCCGGCTCCTTGTAGTCCTGCCGCACGTCGCGCACCGACATGCGCAGGCGTTCGTACCAGCTATGGCGCTGCCAGAAATAGTCGGCGGCAGCGACGAAGGCCATGATCGCGGTCACCGCGGCCATGATCTTCAATGCGAGCGTAAAGGCGACATCCACGGAAAGCGCGATCTCGCCATTGATGAGAAGCCCCATCCGCTCGACTTCCGACGAGCCGATTGCGTAAATGACGCTGCCGACGATCGCGAGCTTCAGCAATCCCTTGACGAATTGCACCAGCGCCTGTTTCGAAAAAATACGCTTGGCGCCGCCGATGAGCGAAATACGGCTGAGCTTCGGCGCCAGGGGCTCGGTGGTCCAGAGCAGACGATGCTGCACCATGTTGCCCGCGGCGGCCGCGAGTACGAGAATGCCGAGGATCGGACCGATCGCGACCAGAACCTGCCCGCACATGCGCAGGATCGCGCGCATGACCAGACTGGAGTCGGTCGCAACATGCAGATTGCCGAGGATGTCGCGAAACGCGACGGCGAGCTTGTTCGCCGATGGTCCTCCCAACATGAAGAACGCAAGCGTCGCGCCAAGCAGAAGGAACCAGGTGTTGACTTCCTGACTCTTGGCGACTTCGCCGCGCTTGATGGCGTCTTCAAGCCGTTTTGCGGTTGGGTCTTCTGACTTTTCTGTATCTTGCCCTTCGCTCTCGGCCATCCTGCGCCCCTATCGCGCGAAGCCGAGCAGCACGGTTTCCAGATGCCCGAGGAACCCAAGCATCACCGCACCGACAAAAGCGAACAGCATGGCAAACCCGATCATCATGGAGAGCGGCAGACCGAGGAAGAAAACCTGCAACTGCGGCATGAGCCGCGCGAGAATGCCCAGGCCCAGATTGAACAGAAGACCGAATACGAGAAACGGCGCAGCAAGCTGCACGCCGATCTTGAAGGCGCTCGAAATGATCGTGACCATGAGTTGCGTCACGTCGCCGGCGGGAAGAAATTCGCCGGGGCGAAACAGCGTATAACTATGGTCCAGCGCGCCGATGGCAAGGTGATGCAGATCGGTGGCGAAGATCAGCGCGACGCCGAGCATCGCCAAGAGATTGCCGATCAGCATGCCTTGCTGACCCTGCGTGGGATCCACCGCCATGGCAAAGCCGAGACCCATCTGGGTTGCGATGGTGGCGCCTGCCACTTCGAGGGCGGATAGCGTGAGCCGGGCGGTGAGACCGAGCACCGCGCCGACGATCGCTTCCTGCACGAGTAGCGCAACGATGGGACCGAAGCTCGCCATCGGGACGGTCGGATAGTTGCTGCGATAGATCGGCAACATCACGAGCGTCAGCATCAAGGCGATCACGAGCCGGATACGCATGGGGATG
>CAUJKG010000034.1 GCA_963205465.1 Pseudomonadota bacterium
GCGGCAGTTTCACGTGACGGTGGTCGAGAACAATGGCGCGCAGGAAATGAAGCGGGCGGCGTGGCTGTTTCCGCTCTATCTCGTGCTGATCAATCTGTTCGTCGTCCCGATCGCCATCGCGGGCATGACGATATTTCCCAAGGGCTCGGTCGACTCCGACATGTTCCTGCTCGCGTTGCCGCTGAACGCAGGCGACGCATCCATGGCGATGATCGCCTTTATCGGCGGTCTCTCGGCGGCGACCGCGATGGTGATCGTCGAAAGCGTCGCGGTCGCGATCATGGTCTCCAACGACATCGTCGTGCCGCTGATGCTGCGGCTGCGCGGCCGCGATGCCGGCCGCGATCAGCTTGCCGACATGGGTGCGGTGCTGCTCGCCTCGCGGCGCATTGCGATCTTTGCCGTGCTCTGTCTCGCCTATTTCTATTATCGCTTCGCGGGCGAAGCGCAGCTCGCGCAGATCGGTCTGCTTTCCTTTGCCGCGATCGCCCAGTTCGGCCCGGCCTTCTTCGGCGGGCTGATCTGGCGGCGCGCGACCGCCGCCGGCGCGATCAGCGGCATCGTGGCGGGCGTCGTGATCTGGGGCTTCACGCTGTTCCTGCCGAGCGTGGTCGACTCCGGCTTCTTCGATCGCAAGATTCTCGACGCGGGCCTGTTCGGCTTCGGCATTCTGCGGCCGCAGGCCCTGTTCGGCATGACCGGATGGGCGCCGCTCACGCATGGGGTGATGTGGAGCCTCGGCGTCAACATCGTTTTTTTCATCGTGGTGTCGTGGCTCACGCGGCCCGCCCCGATCGAGAAGCTGCAAGCCAACGTCTTCGTGCCCACCAACCTGACGCCGATGGCGCCGAGCTACATGCTCTGGCGCTCTCGCGTCACGGTCGAGGAACTGCTCGCGACCGTCGCGCGCTATCTCGGCGAGGAGCGCACGCGGCGATCCTTCGAAAGTTTCGCGACCACGCGCGGACTGACGTTAGAGCCCAAGCGCGAAGCCGACGTGCATCTTTTGCGTTATGCGGAGCATCTGCTCGCCTCCGCGATCGGTGCGGCCTCCTCGCGGCTGGTGCTGTCGCTGCTTCTGCGCAAGCGAACGGTTTCTACCAAAGCCGCGCTCAAGCTCCTCGACGACGCTTCCGAAGCGATTCAATACAACCGCGAAATTCTGCAAACCGCGCTCGATCACGTGCGGCAGGGCATCGCCGTGTTCGACAAACAATTGCAGCTCGTCACCTGGAACCGCTATTTCGGCGAAATGCTGGAATTGCCGCCCGATCTCGTGCGGGTCGGCGTGCGGCTCGACGAAATACTCTACCGTCTCGCGCAGCGCGGCGATCTCGGCGACGACACCATCGACGGCATTCTCAAAGACAGGCTCGACCGCTACGTCCGGCGTACCGAAACGTTCCACGAACGCATGCCGGAACGCGGCGTCGTCATCGAAGTCCGCTCGAACCGCATGCCGGACGGCGGCATCGTCGCGACCTATACCGACATCACGCCCTCGGTCGAAGCCGCCGAGGCGCTGGAGCGCCGCGTGCAGGAGCGCACCGAAGAACTCACGCGGCTGAACCAGGAACTCGCGCGCGCGAAAGCCGAGGCCGACGAAGCCAATATTTCCAAGACCCGCTTCCTGGCGGCGGCAAGCCACGACATTCTGCAGCCGCTCAACGCCGCCCGGCTTTATGCGACGAGTCTCGTCGAGCGCGAGAAGGGCTCGAACGAAGCCAAGCTCGCAGGCAATGTCGATGCCTCGCTGGAAGCGGTCGAGGAAATCCTCGGCGCGCTCCTCGATATCTCGCGTCTCGATACCGGCGCGCTACAGCCGGAATTCTCGAACTTCCGGATCAGCGATCTCCTGGCGCAACTCGAACTCGAGTTTTCGCCGCTCGCCGCGGAAAAAGGGCTGGTGCTGAAGTTTCTGCCCTCATCGCTGAACGTGCGTTCCGACCGCCGTCTTTTGCGGCGGCTCCTGCAGAACCTGATCTCGAACGCCATCAAATATACGCCGCAGGGCCGCGTCGTGGTCGGCTGCCGCCGCCTTGCGGGGAGCATCCGCATCGAGGTGCATGATACCGGACTCGGCATCCCGGTCTCGCAGCAGAAGATCATCTTCCGTGAGTTTCAACGGCTCGATCAGGGCGTGCGGGCCGCGCGCGGCCTGGGCCTCGGCCTATCCATCGTCGAGCGCATCGGCCGTGTGCTCGGGCACAAGATTTCGCTGCGGTCGAAACCCCGGCAAGGCTCGACCTTCGCCGTCGCCGTGCCGACCGTGGCGGTCGCCGTCGCCACCGAGACCTTGCTGCAGCCCATGCCGACGCCGGCCGCCGCGCTCGAAGGCATCGTCACGCTCTGCATCGACAACGACCAGCAAATTCTCGACGGCATGCAGGTGCTTTTGAGCGGATGGGGATGCAAGGTCTTCGCCGGAACCGACCTCGAAACCGCAACGGAAATCCTGCGCAAGGGCGTGGAGCCGGACGTCATCCTGATGGACTACCATCTCGATCAGGGGAACGGCATCGATGCGATCGGCGCGTTGCGCGAAACGCTCGGCGAGGACTTTCCGGCCGCGCTCCTCACCGCCGACCGCACGCCACAGGTCCGCGACGAAGCGCGCGAGAAAAACATTCAGGTGCTGAACAAGCCGCTGAAGCCGGCGGCGTTGCGTGCCTTCCTCGCGCAGTGGCGCGTCACGAGGCCGGCGGCTGAATAAGCCAGAGAAATCAGTTCAACGATTTCGGCCACTGGCCGGCTTCGATCTTCGAAGCCGCGATCACGGCCTGCGTGCGGCTTTCGACGCCGAGCTTTTGCAGGATCGCGGAGACGTGCGCCTTCACCGTCGCTTCGGAAACGGTCAGTTCGAACGCAATCTGCTTGTTCAACAAGCCTTCGGACAACATCATCAGCACGCGCACCTGCTGGGGCGTCAGCGTGGCGAGGCGCGCGACCAGATCGCGGGTTTCCTTGTCGTCGGTCGAGGTGAGGTCTACGTCCGGCGGCGTCCATACGCCACCGTCGAGCACCTTGAAGATTGCGCTCCGCATGACATCGACGCTCAGCGTTTTCGGGACGAAACCCGATGCGCCGAACTCCATGCAGCGGCGAATAACATCGGGCTCCTCGTTGGCGGACACCACCACCACCGGCACGCCCGGAAACTGCGCGCGCAGATAAAGCAGTCCCGAAAAACCGCGCACACCCGGCATCGAAAGGTCCAGGAGCACGAGGTCCATGTCGCCTTCGCGTTCGAGCAGGCCCTGCAATTCCTCGAAGCCGCCGGCTTCGAAGATCTGGGTCGCGCTGAACTGCTGACCCACCGCCTCCTTCAGGGCGCCCCGGAATAAAGGATGATCGTCCGCAATGACGAAGCGGTAGGACGCGGATGGATCGACTTTGGAAATGCCCTGCGCCACGGAAGCTGCCTGCTGTTTCATCGTTCTCGTTACTCATACAACAGGGGAACGATCACAAGGCATAAAATGCCGGAAATCCCCGCGCGTGCGCAGCATTGTTTCCATCCCGGCGCGACGCGCAAGCGAGGTCTCGGCATAGCGTGAACGCGAGGCGCACCTGCGCAGGGCTTCCGCGTTCTATTTTTTCTTGTTTATCAATAGGTTGGGAATGGCCGCCAGGCTAGCTCCGGCCCGGCGTTTCGGCTTCCCATTCCTTCTTGAGGTTTTCGACGACGCCGCGGAAGCGCTTCATCATCTTCTCGAAGAAGCCCATGACCTGCTCGATTTCCTGATCGGAAGGCGTGCGGAAGCGGTTCGCCGGGTCATTCGACTGCTTTTCGAGCGTGGCGAGGCGATCGGTCAGGCGCTTGATCTCGGCTTCCAGCGCGGCGCGGTCGTCGGCGGCGGTTTCGCAGGTCCAGTTGCTGTCGCGCTCGCGGCAGAAGGAAACCTGGCCGGTCTGCGCATCGAGCCGCAGGAAACCGCCGTCCACCTTCTGCAGCTTGAAGCGCCAGCTGTCGTTGACCGGCGGCTGCGACTGCGCGGACGCGCCGCCGGCCGCAAAAGCGGTGGCACATCCGAGCACGATCGCGGCGACGAGCCTTGCTTTCATGGCAGTCCCTTCCCCGGTTCCTTGTCCGTTGCTTTGCCCGCCAGAAATAGAAACGCTCCCCATACAATCAAGTACGGGGAGCGCGATCTTGTTCCTGATTTCAGGTGAAAGCTAGGCCGCCGCTTTCTCGCTCTTTTTCGGCGCGAAGCGGCCGTAGAACGTCTCGCCCTTTGCCGCCATTTCCTTGAGCAACGCGTTCGGTGCGAAACGCGGGCCCTGCTTGCCGGCAAGTTTCTCGCAGAGCGCCACGAAGTTCTTCACGCCCATGAAGTCGATGTAGGAAAGCGTGCCGCCGGTGAACGGCGCGAAGCCGAAGCCGAGGATCGAGCCGACATCGCCTTCGCGCACGTCGGTGATGACGCCCTCTTCGACGCAGCGCGCGGTCTCCAGCGCCTGAATCACGAGGAAGCGCTGCTTCAGTTCTTCGACGTTGTAGGTTTCCGCCGGACGCGGCTCGCCGACGATCTCGTAGATGCCTTGCCAGAGTTTCTTCGGGCCCTTCTCGGGATAGTCGTAGAAGCCCTTGCCGTTCTTGCGGCCGAAGCGCTGACGCTTCTCGACCATCTCTTCGAGCAGCGCTTCCTGCCGCTCGTCGATTGCCGCCGCGCCGAGATCGGCCTTGGTGGCTTTGAGGATCTTCCAGGCGAGATCAACCGCAACTTCGTCGTTGAGCGACAGCGGGCCGACCGGCATGCCGGCCATGCGGCCGACATTCTCGACCATCGCCGCCGGAACACCTTCGGTCAGCATCATGTGACCTTCGCGGATGTAAGTCCCGACCACGCGCGAGGTGTAGAAACCTCTGGAGTCTTCCACCACGATCGGCGTCTTCTTGATCGCGCGGACGTAATCGAGCGCGACCGCAACCGCCTTGTCGCCGGTTTCCTTGCCCTTGATGATCTCGACCAGCATCATCTTCTCGACCGGCGAGAAGAAATGGATGCCGACGAAACGCTGCCTGTCCTTCGACATCTCGGCGAGCGAGGTGATCGGCAGCGTCGAGGTGTTGGAGCCGAAGATCGCATCCGCACGAATGACGGCGTCGACCTTGGCGATGACTTCCGCCTTCACCTTGCGGTCCTCGAACACGGCCTCGACCACGAGATCGACATCCTTGATGTCGTCGTAGTTCGCCGTCGCCTTCACGCGCGCGAGCAGCTTCTCCTTGTCGGCGGCGGTGGCGCGGCCCTTCTTGATACGGCCGTCGATGACGCTCTCTACATGCGCCTTGCCCTTGTCGGCGGACGCCTGATCGCGGTCGACGAGTACGACCTCGATACCGGCGTCGGCGGTGACATAAGCGATGCCCGCACCCATGAAGCCCGCACCGAGGACGGCGACCTTCTTGATGTTGCTCGCCGGAACGCCAGCCGGACGGCGCGCGCCCTTGTTCAATTCCTGCATCGAGATGAACAGCGAGCGGATCATGGCCGCCGCTTCCTTCGATTGCAGGATATGCGCGAACCAGC
>CAUJKG010000035.1 GCA_963205465.1 Pseudomonadota bacterium
CGCTTGGTGTGGTTACGCCATGCGCATGGAAATGGTGTCGCAGGGCCATGGCGATCCGGGACCGCAGTTCAATCTGGTCAGCCATTGGTGCCGTGTCGGCTCGCCCGCGCCGGTAGGCGCGATCGGTTCGATCTTCGTCTCCCGCGGACACGTCTCCAAGGTGGTCGCCGGCGATTGCCCGCCGGGCCGCGTGGCGACCATCTCCGGCAACGCCACCGGCCGCCGCGTCTCCCACATGTGCGAACCTATTTCGAGTGCGGTGTGCTCGCGCTGGCCGGGCAAGGTTTAAGCGAAAGAGACCGGACGCGGGCCGCTTGCCCGCGTCCGGCGATTGCCTAAAGTTCTCCCAACCGGGAGGAAGACATGCGGCTGAAAAACAAGAAGGCCCTCGTCATTGGCGGATCGAGCGGCATCGGGCTGAGCATCGCCGAAGGTTTTGCTGCAGAAGGCGCGCAGCTCGGCATCATCGGCCGCCGTCAGGAAAAGCTCGATACGGCCCTCGCCTCACTCCGCAAGCAAAACGACGATGCCATCGCACTGGCGGCCGACATGCGCGGCGCCAAAGCCTGTAGAGAGGCGATCGACAAAATTACTGCTGCACTTGGCGGGTTCGACATTCTGGTGAACAGCCAGGGCATTACAGTAGTGAAGCCTTCCGCGGAGATGACCGAAGCGGAATATCTCAGCGTCATCGACACCGACTTAAACAGCGTCTTCTTTTCCTGTCAGGCCGCCTACAAGCATATGCGCGGTAAAGGCGGCTCGATCATCTCGATCGCCTCCCTTGCCGGTCACCGCGGCTGGCCGCTCGCGGCACCTTATGCGGCGAGCAAGCATGGCGTGCTCGCCATCACAAAAACGCTCGCCACCGAATGGGCAAGCGAAAAAATTCGCGTGAACTCGATCTCGCCGGGCTATTTCCACACTGAACTGACGAGCACGCTGAAGCCGGAGCGCGTGCAGCTTGCCACTTCGCGCACGCCCATGGGCCGCTTCGGCGAATTGCCGGAACTGCAGGGCGCCGCGATCTTCCTCGCCTCCGAAGACGCGACCTACGTCACCGGCGCGGACATCGCCGTAGACGGCGGCTTTCTCGGCAAAGGGCTCTAGAGCACGATCCCGAAAAGTGTGAAGCGGTTTTCGGGTAAGATCACGCTCTAACAAAAAGCACGACCCCGAAAGCGTGAAACAGCTTCCGGATACGATCATGCCCAAATGAGAAAATTACCGGATGCCGGCGCGCAGGAACGCTTGGATGAACTGGCGCTGGAACAGGATGAAGCCGACGAAGAGCGGCGCAATCACCATCAGCGTCGCCGCACTCACCACCGCGATGTTGACGCCACTTTCGGTCGCGCCGAACAACGAGAGGCCGACGGTCAGCGGCCGCGTGCTGGTGGAGTTGGTCACGATCAGCGGCCAGAGAAAATTATTCCAGTGGGTCGCGACCGAAACCAGTGCATAGGCCAGATAGGTCGGCCGCGCGGCGGGGATATAGACGCGCCATAATACGCCGAACCAGCCACAGCCCTCGACACGCGCTGCCTCTTCCAGCTCCTGTGGCACCGATTTGAACGCCTGCCGCAACAGGAAGATGCCGAACGCGCTCGCCATATAGGGCACGCCGATACCGAAGATCGTATCGAACAGGCCGAGCCGGGAGATCATTACGTAGTTTTCGACGATCAGCACTTCCGGCAGGATGAAAAGCTGCAACAAGACGAGAATGAAGATCACGTCGCGGCCGGGAAACTGGAAACGCGCAAAGGCGAAGCCCGCCAGCGTGCAAAGCGTGAGCTGGCCGATCAGAATGACGGTGACCAGAAGCGTGGTGTTCAGGAAATAGCGCGGCCAGGGCGCGCTGTCCCAGGCGACGCGGAAGTTCTCGAGCGTCAGCGGCGCGTTGAGCTTGAACGACAGCGCACCGTCCGGCGTATGAAACGCCGCCCATACCGCGAATACCAGCGGCGACACCCACACGATCGCAAGCAGCCAGGCGCCGATCGCGTCGAGCGTAGGGAGCGAGAATAGTTTCGGTTTCTGCTGAGGTATCGCGGCGGCGTTCATCGATAATGCACCCGCCGTTCGAGAACCACGAACTGGATTGCAGCGACCACGCCGAGCACCACCAGAATGAGCGTGGTCATGGTCGCGGCGGCCGGCATGTCGAAATAGGCGAAGGCCATTTCCCACACCCAGTAGAGCACAAGCTTGGAAGCGTTATCCGGCCCGCCTTTGGTGAGAATGAAGAGATGGTCGATCAGCTTGACCGAGTTGATGACCGCATTCACGAGCACAAACATCGTGGTCGGCGCAAGCAAGGGCAGCACCACGCGGCGCGTATAGGTCCAGCGGCCGGCCCCTTCCACCGTCGCGGCCTCGCGTAATTCCGGCGAGATGGTCTGGAGTGCCGCGAGATAGAAGATCATGTAGAAGCCGGCTTCCTTCCAGATCGTGACGCCGATCACCGAATAGAGCGCGGTTTCCTGCTGGCCGAGCCAGTTCACCGAAGGCAAGCCGAACAGCGCCGTGATGCGGTCGATCACGCCGAGGTCGGGCGTATAGAAGAAGAGCCAGAGATTGGCCGCCGCGATCATCGGCAGCATGGTCGGCGTGAAATAGGCCGCACGCACGAAGCCACGCCCCACGATCTGCGCATTCGCCCAGAGCGCCATGCCGAGCGCAATCGCGACCGAAACCGGGATCGTGATGCCGGCATAGATTAAATTATTGATCACGACCTTCTTGAAGGCAGGATCGGAAAATAGCGTGAGATAATTCTCGAAGCCGACGAATTGCGACGGGCGACGGATCGTGCCTTTCGAATAGAGGCTGGCCCAGATCGTTTCAAACGCTGGCAGAAAGGCGAACGTGATGAGCAGGATCAGCGCGGGCGCGAGCAGCATCCAGCCGTAAAGGGCGATGCGGCGGCGTTCGAGATCTACGGAAGCGTTCGACATGGGCACCGGAAAAAGTAACGGGCAGGAGCGAGAACGCCCCTGCCCGTTTCCACGTTACTTGTAGTCCTTCAGGAGACGGTCCGCCGCTTCCTGCGCACCCTTCATCGCCGCTTCCGGCGTCTGCTTGCCGGTAAGCGCCGACTGCACCGCGTTCGACAGGATCTCGCGAACGCGCGCGGTCTGGTAGGTGGAGAACTCGGCAACGGCATGCTCAAGCTGATCGCGGGCGACGAGCGCCTGCGGGAAGCCTTCGGCATATTTCTTCAGCACGTCGGTCTGATACGACGCGGCCGAGACACCGACATAGCCGGTTGCAATCGACCAGGCCGCCGCACGCTCCGGCGCGGTCATGAAGCGCACGAAGGTGAGTGCCGCCTTCTGCTCGTCCTTGGTGGCGCCCTTGAAGAGATAGAAATTGCCGCCGCCGGTCGGCGAGCCAAGCCGCTTGTTCGCGGGCAGCATGGCGACGCCGAAATCGAACTTCGCTTCCGCCTTCACCGCGGTGAGGTTGCCGGTCGTGTGCCACATCATCGCGGTCTTGCCTTGCGTGAAGGCCTGGCGCAGCGTGCCCCACTCGATCGTGCCTTCCGGCATGACCTTGTGCTTGGCGGCAAGGTCGCGCCAGAACTGCAGCGCCTCGATGGTGGCGGGATTGTTGAAGTGCACCTTGGTGCCGTTATCGCTCATCAACTCCTGGCCGTTCTGGATCGCGAAAGCCTGGAACATCCAGTAGGGATAGCCGGTTGAAGGCACCATGATGCCGTACTGGCCGTCCTTGGTGAGCTTCTTCGAAATCTCGACGAACTCGGCCCAGGTCTTCGGCGGCTTGTTCGGATCGAGGCCGGCCGCCTTGAACAGGTCCTTGTTGTAATAGAGCACG
>CAUJKG010000036.1 GCA_963205465.1 Pseudomonadota bacterium
GCCGGCCCGACGCCAGGAATTTCCTGCAACCCGGTGGTGCCGATGTCCTTGCTGCGGCGCGTGCGATGTGAGCCGATCGCGAAGCGATGCGCTTCGTCGCGCAGACGCTCGATGAAATAGAGGACCGGATCGCGCGGCGGCAGACGGAAGGGCTCGCGCCCCGGGATATGGAAGAGTTCCCGGCCGGCATCGCGATCCATGCCCTTGGCGACCGCGAGCAATGGCACGTCACTGACGCCGACTTCGGTCATGATTTCTCGCGCGGCATTCAATTGCGGCAGTCCGCCGTCGACGACGACGAGATCCGGCCAGGGCGTTTCGCTTGCACTCTCGTTTGTGCTGGTCTGTTCCGTATTACTCTGGTCACGCGGATTTTCCTCGACGAGCCGCCGGAAGCGGCGGCGCAGGACTTCGCGCATCATGCCGATATCGTCGCCCGGCTTGGTGTCCGCGGATTTGATGTTGAATTTGCGATACTGGTTCTTTGCGAAACCTTCCGGCCCGGCGACGATCATCGCGCCGACCGCGTTCGTGCCCATGATGTGGCTGTTGTCGTAGACTCCGATCCGCTTCGGCGCATCCGGCAGCCCGAAGACTTCCGCGAGACCCTTGAGCAGGCGCAGTTGCGAAGACGTTTCCGCTAGCTGCCGCTCGATCGCTTCGCGGGCGTTGCGGATGGCGTGATCGACGAGTTCGTATTTCTCGCCGCGCTTCGGTACGACGATTTCGATTTTCCGCTCGGCGCGCGTCGAGAGCGCTTCGGCCAAGACCCGCTGGTCGGGCACTTCGTGGGAGAGTATGATCTGCCGCGGAATGGGTTTGCCGTCATAAAACTGCGCAAGAAACGCGCCGAGCACTTCGCCGGCTTCGAGCGATTTATCCGCGCGGGGGAAGTGCGCGCGATTACCCCAGTTCTGGTGGTTGCGGATGAAAAAGCTCTGGATGCAATTGATGCCGCCCTGCTGGAAGATCGCGAATACGTCCGCCTCTTCGACGTTGCGCGGATGCACGCCGTGCTGCGACTGGATCAGCGAGAGCGCGGCCATGCGGTCGCGGATGACGGCAGCCTTTTCGTAATCCTGCGTGTCGGAGGCCGTCTGCATTTCCGAAAGCAGCCGTTCCTTGATCGCGCTGCTCTTGCCGCAGAGAAAATCGCGCGCCTGTTCCACGAGGCGATTGTAATCGTCGAGGCCGATCTCTCCGGTGCAGGGCGCGGAGCAGCGCTTGATCTGGAACAGAAGACAGGGCCGCGTTCGGCTCTCGTAAACGGAATCCGAGCAGGAGCGCAGGAAGAACGCGCGTTCGAGCGCGGTGATGGTGCGGTTCACCGAACCCGCCGACGCGAAAGGCCCGAAGAAATCACCGGACCGGTTGCGCGCGCCGCGGTGCTTGGCAATCGCGGGCGCGGGATGGCCGGAAGTAAGGAGGATGTAAGGAAACGACTTATCGTCGCGCAACAGCACGTTATAAAACGGGCGAAAGCGCTTGATGAGGTTCGCTTCGAGCAGGAGCGCCTCGGGTTCCGTGCCGGTGGTAACGAACTCCATCGTCGCCGTCGCGGCGATCATGCGCGCGATGCGGTTGGAATGGCCGTCCGGCCGCGCATAAGACATCACGCGCTTGCGGATGTTCTTCGCTTTGCCGACGTAAAGCACGATGCCGTTCGCATCGACCATGCGATAGACGCCCGGCGATTCCGGCGAGAGTTTTGCGAAGCGCTGGATCGCTGCGCGGCCCTTTTGCAGCGGGCCGCTTTCCGGTGCGCTGTCGTCTTCGATCACCACCTCGATGGAAGGCGCTTCTTCTTCCTCGCCTTCGCCGCCATCGGCGCCGATCAAGCCTTCTTCTTCCTCGATTCGCTTTTCGAGGGAGTTTTCCGGCTCTTCTTGTTGGGCTGGCGGGGCGGTTCGTTCGCGAGGCATTGCAGGAAAATAGGGGTTCGAAGGGTTCCCGGCCAGCCGCCCGGAAAATCGCCGCCGCCGGAGGCAAAAGGACGCGGGCCTGGTCACGCGCGGGTCGCAAAGCCAGCAATCTTTACCGCTTGTTAGGCACGCGAACGAAGAACGCTTTCTCAGATCGCGCCGGTTAACCCTTCGCGTCTCGTAAAAATTTATCGTTTCCGGAAAGCAATTGTTTGGCATCCGCGGTCGCGCGGAGGAGGCATATGTTGAGCGTGAAGAAGTTCCTTTTGACGTCGGTAGCGTTGTTGATGGTGGGCCCTGCGGTCGCAGGCGATCTGCCGCGTTACAACAACAATCCGCAGGTCTATCGAAACCTCTTCAACTGGACCGGCTTCTATGCGGGCGTGCACACCGGCTGGGGCTGGGGCGACGCCGCCGGAGATATCAGCGGCGGCCTGATCGGCGGTCAGATCGGTTACAACTATCAGCTTGTCAGCGGCATGGTCATCGGTGCGGAAACCGACATAACGATCAGCGCGATCGATGGTCCTGTTGGAGCCGGCCGGTTCGATGCGGACTACATCGGAACTTTGCGCGCGCGCCTCGGCTATTCGTGGGATCGCGTGATGCTCTACGCGACGGGCGGTCTGGCTTATGCAGGCGGCAGCGTGACGGTCGCAGGTTTGTCCAACGACAGAACGCATTACGGCTATGCGCTTGGGTTGGGTCTCGAAGGCATGATCACGCCGAATCTGAGCGTGCGCCTTGAATATCTTTATACGGACTTCGGATCGCGCACGTATCAGACGATCGGCGGTCCGGTGAGTGTTGGGTTCGATGCAAGCTTGCTGCGCGCGGGGGTGAACTATCGATTCTGATTTTCGCTGCAGTGAATCACACTGCAAAATGGGCAATGATTTCGTAAAGAAAATCTAAAGTTCCCTAAAGTTTCATGGAACTTATTTTCGATTTCGTTGTTCGCTTGCAAGTGTGGCGAAACACTCAGTGAAATGTCGGGTTTACGCCATATTTCGCCACTTTCTTTCCGCTGTGGTGTTGCGAAAATGGCATAGTTTTTCATCGCGCGGGGAGTTACACCGCAGACCAACGAGACTACAGCGTGACCTCCTCTGGCGGGGTCAAGTTTTTGAGTGAAGTAAAAAAATCAAGGATGGTCACTATGAAGAAGTTTCTGCTTTCGGGTGTCGCGATCGCCGCGCTGTTCGCCGCAGCTCCGGCTTCGGCTGCGGACATGCCCGTTCGCGCGCCGCAGTACAAAGCTGCGCCGCTGGCGCCGGTTTTCAACTGGACCGGTTTCTATGTCGGTGGTCACGTCGGATACGGCTGGGCTGACAGCGGCGTCGGCGACGTCGATGGTTTCCTCGGCGGTTTGCAGGTCGGCTACAACTGGCAGTTCAGCCGCAACTGGGTGTTCGGTCTTGAAGCCGACATCTCCGGCACGGACATGAACAATGCGACCCCCGCACATATCGATTACCTCGGCACGGTTCGCGCTCGTCTCGGCTACACTTGGGACCGCGTGATGGTTTACGGCACGGGCGGTCTCGCCTATGCGCGTGGCAGCGTTGCCGGCATCCACGACAGCGATACCGGCTGGGCGCTCGGCGCAGGTATCGAGTGGGCTTTCGCTCCGAACTGGTCGGCCAAGGTCGAGTACGTTTATGCCGACATCGATGCTTTCGAAGCTTCGACCGTCAAGTTCGGCGTGAACTATCGCTTCGGCTACTAAGCTCTCGCGAAGTTCGTAAAGAAACGAAAACCCCGGACCGATGGTCCGGGGTTTTTGCTTTTTGGATCATGTGCGCGCGTTGGATTATATCCGCGCGGCAGTTTCTGTTTCAGACTTTCACTTCGTGCGTCCAGCCGAAATTGTCGGCGCGTTCGCCACGCTGCACCTGACAGAGAATGTCGTAGATGCTTTGCATGACCGGACCCACCTTCTCGCCGTTGCCGTAGAAGGTGTGCCACTTTTCGTCGAACCAGATCTTGCCTACCGGTGAGAGCACGGCGGCAGTGCCGCAGGCGGCGACTTCCTCGAAGCTGCCGACCTCTTTGCGAAGATCGATCGGCCGCTCTTCGGTCTGCATGCCGAGTTCCTGGCTTGCGATATCCATGATCGAGCGCCGCGTGATGCTTGGCAGGATCGCGGCGGACTTTGGTGTCACCAGCTTCTTGCCCGGCAGCGATACGACGACGTTCGCGGAGCCGGCTTCCTCGACATAGCGGTGCTCGGCGGCATCGAGATAGAGCGCTTCGTTGGCGCCCAGTTCCTGCGCCTTGCGCGTGGCGAACAGGCCGCCCGGATAATTCGCGCCGGCTTTGACGTCGCCGGTGCCATGCGGCGCCGCCCGGTCGAAATCCGAGACCGCAAGCGAGATCACCGAGAGGCCGCCGCTCTTGTAGTAAGGGCCGACCGGCGAAACCATCACGCGATATTCGTATTGCTTGGCCGGCCGCAGTCCCATGTTCGGGCCAACGCCAATCAGGAGCGGGCGAATATAGAGCGAAGCGCCGCTGCCGTAAGGTGGCACCCAGGAGGCGTTCGCGCGTACCGCTTCCATCACGCCGCGCAGGAACAGCTCCTTCGGTACCGGCGGCATCGAGAGACGTATCGCCGTGCTGTGCATGCGCTCGGCATTCAATTCGGGGCGAAACAGAAGAATGCGCCCGTCCTTCGCGGTCTGCGCTTTCATGCCCTCGAAGCATTGCTGGGCGTAATGCAGCGCGGGCGAGCCTTCGTGCAAAGTGATGAGTTCCGACGTTACCAGTTCGCCGTCATTCCACTGGCCGTTTTCCCATCGCGCCGAGAACCGAAAATCGGTCTTGGTGTATTCGAAGCCCAGTTTGCTCCAGTCCAGCGGCTGTTTCTGCACGGTCAACTCCAGCGATTGCACGCGCGGCAAGCGCGGCGAGGGTTCGGGGTTATAGCGAGGTCCCCGAAAACAGGACACCCATGTTGACCCACTATAGCAGGGGAGTTCGCGGAGAAAGAAGAAGCCCCGGAGCGGGGTCCGGGGCTTTTTAAGAGACTTCGTTAGTGCGCCTTGGTGGCCGCGAAGGATGGTGTTTGCACTGCAAAATCATCCAGCCATTTGACCAGTTTCGGGTAGCGCTCGCGCCACTTGCCCTCGAAGCGCAGGTCCAGATAGCCCAGCGCGCAGGCCAGCCCGATCTGCGCGACGTCGGGCGTCGGGGTCAGGGCAGGAGGTGAGGGTTCCAGAACGTCGAGCGCCCGGGTGATCTTCTCGTCCTGATAATCAGTCCATTTGGCGAACTGCATTTCTTCGGGCCGCAAGCGCTTTTCGTAAACCTGCAGGAGTGCGGCATCCATGATGCCGTCGGCCAGCGCGTGCATGCGCAGGACTTCCCAGCGGGCCCGGCCTTCGCGGGGGATGATCCGGCCGCCGCCGGCCGTGACATCGAGGTATTCGAGGATCACCGGCGAATCGAACAGCACCAGACCGTCCTCCAGAATCAGCGCGGGAATTTTCCCGAGCGGGTTCTGCCTGCGGATCGAATCCGCAGGATCGTTGGTGTCGGTCATTTCGATCTTGATGCGATCGCTCAGGCCGAGTACGGCCGCCGCGATCTTTATCTTCCGGCCGAAAGGGGAGGCCGGAGAACTGCGTAAGATAAGCATGAACCCTTATCTTACGCCGATCGCGATCGATCAACTGGCGCTTTGCAGATTTACCGCTTTCGGTCCCTTGCCGCGCTTGTCGGGCTCGATCTCGAACGAAACCCGCTGGCCCTCGTTCAGCGTGCCGAGTCCGGAGCTCATCACCGCGGAAACATGCACGAATACGTCCCTTCCGCCGTCGTCCGGTTTGATGAATCCGTAGCCCTTCTCGGAATTGAAAAACTTCACAGTGCCGCTGTTCGGCATTCAACTTCTCCCCTGCATTACCTCGGCCGCTTGGAGCGGCTCTTTTCTCTTCCCGAGGAAAAGCTAGGACAAAGCTGACGCCTTGAAAAGCATCCGGTCAGGCGAGGGCTTCCACGCGAGCGCCGCCGCGGTTCTTGCCAGCCAGCGCGTGATGCAGTGCGGGAAGAAGCACATCGCATTCTTCCTTCAGCTTCCACGGCGGATTGATCACGAGCAACCCGCTCGCCTGCAGGGTGCCTTCGCTTTGCGGCGCGCCGACTTCGAGTTCGAGCCGGAGCGCAGGCTTGCCCGTCGCGGCGCGCAAGATCCGGCGGATGGCGGCGTCGGTATCGTGGCGGTTCTTGACCGGATACCAGATGAGATAGATGCCGGTCGCGAAGCGGCGCATCGCTTCCTCGATCCCTTCGGCGATATGGCGGAATTCGGCGGTGTCTTCGAACGGCGGATCGATCAGCACCAGGCCCCGCCGCTCCTTCGGCGGCAACAAGGACTTCAGCGCCGTCCAGCCATCGAGCGCGAGCGTTTTCGTCCGGCGGTCGCGGCCGACGGACTTCACGAGTGCTGCATGTTCTTCCGGATGCAATTCGCAGAACACAAGCGCGTCCTGCGCACGCGTCAATTCCTGCGCGATCAGCGGAGAGCCGGGATAGGCCGGCGCGTATCTTGCGACCGCATCGAGATAAGGCTGTAAAAGTTCGAGTGCTTTTCCCGTGGGCAGGTTTTCCTGAAGCCGTTTGATGCCGCCGAGAAACTCGGCGGTCGCGCTCGCCCGCTTGCCGCCAAGATCGTAGCTGCCGGCACCGGCATGGGTATCGATCACGCGATAGGCGGCATCTTTCGCGTTCATATGCATGAGGACGCGCGCGAGGATCGCGTGCTTGAAGACATCGGCGAAGTTTCCGGCGTGATAGCCGTGCCGATAGTTCATCGCGCCGGGAGGAAAGGGTTCAGCCGCGCACCGGTGGCAGGCTGACGCGCGGATTGCGGCAGGCTTGGCGATCCACTTGCGGGCAGGAACGGAATTGCAAATCCTTGCTCATGCAGATCCGCACCTCGCGCAGATTTTTGCGGTCGCAGGTGACCGAGATCATGTCCGCGTTGAGCCCCGGATTGGCGGTGCGGAATGCGTTCTCGACTTCCGGAGGCGAAACCGTCTGCCATTTCGTCACCTGCGAGAATTGCGGCGGAATTTTCACCTTGTCGAAGGCTTGCCGCAGCAGGCCGAAATACTTGTCAGGTGAAAGGCCGGAGCAGGTGCCGTGCTTGCGCCATTGATAGATCACGAGGCCGCGGCTCGGCATGATCTCCCGCAATTCCCGAATAGTCTGCTCGGACACGCGCGGAGCGTTGTAAGCGCAATCCGCCGGGAAGCCGCGATCATATTGCGGCCAGAAGCCGTGCACGACGAAGTGCAGTGGCTTCTGCGCACGGCATTGCGATGGATCGGCGCGCTGTCCTGCCGAGTCGCAATATGACGGCGACCAGGACAAAGAGAGCACATAGAAATCGAACTCGCCGGGCTCGCCATATCGCTGCGCGCTGGCAGGCTGCAGGGTGAGAGCGAGCGCCGCAAGCGCGACGGCAGCGAGGCGGAGCATCACGGGCGCGCCTGTTTGCAATCCGGCGCATAAGCCAGGTTGCGGTCCATGCCGACCACGCACCAGGTCACGCCCCAGGTGAAGCCGGCGAAGCCCATGTCCTCACCGATGGAGTAATAGACCTTGGTCCAGGCCTGCTTGCCATAAGCCGCGCTCGATACGAGCGCCGTGGCCTCGCAATAGCGCCGCGGGATCAGGTTCTTGCCGTAAGGGCGATAGGCGATCTCGCGGACCTTGGCGAAGTCGTCGATGACGGCGTCCGAATCCCAATAGCGCGCTTCCTTGTGCGCAAAGCGCTTCGGGATTTTATAGAGCCCCCATTCGCAGGGCGGCACATTGCCGTCATAGCCGGGGCCACGAAGGAGCCCGAAATTCATCTCGAGCCAGCTTGCCGCAGCGGCAGGTTGCGCGGCGAGGGTGGAACCCATCGCAAGGGCAGCAGCAAGCATCAGCTTCATTCTACGCATCGGATATTCCCAGTTTCAGCGCGTCGGGCGCAGGTCGGGGGTATGATCAGGCGGCACGATTACTTGAGGCCCCGGTCCGGTCAAGCGCACAGAAAGCACATTCGGCGCGAAAATGCTGCACTTGCTTCGTTCCCCTTGCCGCACTAGCTTCGCCCGAAATCGAACTTTCCGGAGCTTTTCAATGTTCGTGCTCAAGTCCAAGGCCGAATGGGTCGTGGCCCTCGCGCTGGCCGTGTTGATGGCGGTGACGCGTATCCACCATTTCGGCATCGGCGCGGTCGCTCCGGATGCATCGACCGGCGTGTTCTTCCTTGCGGGGCTGCTCGTGGCTTCGCCGTGGCTGCTTGCGGCGCTCCTGATCGAGGCAGTGCTCCTCGACGGCATTGCAATCGGTTTCATGAATGTCGCGAACGCCTGCATGTCTTCGGGCTATCTGTTGCTCGCGCCTGCTTATGGTGCGTTGTGGATGGCGGCCCGCGTTCTGCGCGGCGCCGAGAAGCTCGATCTCCTCAATGCGGGAAAGTTCGTTTGTCTTGTCGTTGGCGGCACTGCGGCATTCTTTATCGTTTCCAATCTTGGCTATTTCCTCGGCAGTGAATATTTCAGCCTCGGGCTTGGCGAGTATGCTGCGCGCGTGATGCACTACTTCCCGATGTACCTGACGGTAACGTTGTTCTACGCCGCCTTTGGCATTGCCGCGTATCTCGCGGCACGCAGAATCGGAATGCTGGAAGCCGCCGCTGCGCGCTGAATCTGCGCGAATTTTTTTTTAGCTTTCGCGTTCTCATAAGTACAAAACGCGCCGCGCCGGGCACTCGCTTTTGGCGCGGAAATGATATGATGCGCGCCCTTGGGGATTTGCGTTTTCAATGCAGGAGGCGTGCGTATGACAATTCTCGGTAAAGGTATGGCCGGCGAGCCGGTCAAGTTGTTGCAGGAAAAACTTGGCGTCACGGCCGACGGACAATTTGGTCCGGGAACCGAGAAGGCGCTCCGCGAATATCAGGCGAAGCAGAATATCGCGGTCGACGGCATCGCCGGCCCCGATACCTTCACGCACATGGGCTTGCCGCAGCTCGTGTATCTGCAAGTCGGCTCGGTCGGCGAGACGGTGAAGAAGCTCCAGCAGGAGCTCGGCATCACCGCCGACGGCCGCTACGGCCCCGCCACCGCGAATGCGGTGAAGGAATTCCAGAAGAAGAACGGATTGACCGAAGACGGAATCGCCGGGCCGACCACGCTCGCGAAAACCAAGACCTTCGGCAAGGAAATGACGGCTTCCGTCATCGCGGGCTCCGTCCTCGATGCCGGCACCAAAGCCGCGCGCAGCATCTGGGACACCATCACCGGCGTGTTCAAGAAATAGGCTGACGGACAGAACCGCCGTCCTCGCCGGACGGCGGTTTTCAATCTCCGTTCTTCCTCCGTGGGGCGGCAGATTTTTTCTTTGAGTTCGCGGAGCAGGAGGCGATCAATGTCATCAACAATCATCAACCTCATCGTTCAGGTTATTGCTGGCGCTATCGGCGGCACGGCGATCGGCCAGACTGTCAAAAATCTTACGGCCGGTCCGTTGGGCAACATCATCATCGGCGCGATTGGCGGCGGTGTTGGCGGCCAGATTCTTTCCGCATTGATTCCGGCGCTGCAGGCTTCAGCCGCCACGCCGGATATCGGCAGCATCGTTGGCCAGGCCGTGGGCGGCGGTGCCGCGGGCGCGATCCTCACCGCCATCGTCGGTGCGGTAAAAAACAACATGGGCAAGTAAGTCCACGCTACCCGAACGTGAAACCCCGGCGAGCGATCGCCGGGGTTTTCTTATTTCGTGTGCCGCGTTTTCTTTAATACTGGCGGCAGACTTCGACGGGGCCCGCCCGCCGGTTTTCGATCCAGCATCCGGCTGTCGGACGTACGTGCACCACGCCTGCGTGTGACGGACCATAGGCATAAGCGTTGTCCGCCGCCGCACCGAGCGCGAGGCCGCCCACGCCTGCGACAATGATTGCTGGAATGACCCAGGCGGGTGTCGCGGCAGCCGGCTGGGTCGCGCCGATGGTGCCCACGCCTAAAGCAGTGGCTGCAACCAGTGCAATCGCGGTTTTTCTGAAGTTCATGCTTGCGTCTCCTCGTTGCCCGTAACGCTTGGCCAACGGGCCGTCGCGCGCATCGTTCCTCCCGCAAGCGCGGAAATCTCCGGGCAATGTTGTGACGCAACGGTGCAGCTGGAACTGCAAGCCGTTTTAGCAGCGCCAGACGTTTACGGTGGTGCGGCCGCGGCTACCGGGTACATCGAGTTGTTGCAACCCGCAGCCGCCGGTTTCGCCGATGCGGTGGATCACAGGCTGCGCTACCGGCACAGGCAGGGCCGCGGTCATACCGGACTCCGGCGGAATACCGATTTCGCCGTTCTGATAGATCACCGCCGGTCCGCGCAATGCCGGGAGGAAGCGCGCGTGGCGACGATGATGATGCCCGGTGTGATGGCGCTGGCTGCCATAATTGAAGGCATGGCTGCGCGGCATGACGGGAAAGCGGTAGTTCAGCGGCGCACGAAACTGCAGGCTCGTGGTTTGCGCTTCTGCCTTTGCCGGCGCGAAGGCCAGTGCGCAGGCTGCGAGCGCCAGAGCGGCTGTCATACTTCTCATACTCTCACTCCGGGAAACTCGTCCGCCGCATCTCCTGGTCGCAAGGCTAAACGCGCGAGGGCGGGGAGTCGATCCGCTCGCGGCTTCCCTATTTTCGGGCCTGCCTGGATCAGCTATAAGCGCGCGGCTTTGGGAGGGGGTTGTTATGAAACGTGCCGTTATTGCCGCTTTGGCCTCGCTGGCTTTTTCGCAAGCCGCCGTAGCTTCCGCCAACCTCGATTGCTCTGCGCAGGATAAGCTCGTCGCGAAGCTCGAGATCGAGGCGCTGACCTCGCGCGACGGCAAACACCTCGCGAGCTTCAAGGGCGTGCTGGAGATCGAGCCGGGCAAGGCTATCGAACTTTCCCCGGCAGACGTCAAAAGTCATCACACCGAAAAGAATATCTCCTTCGTGATCGCGAAACACACCGCGCAGGGGCCGCTGGAAATTCGCATCTTCGCCAAGCCGGTCGGAGACGGCGATCTCGACTATGAAGGCAATTACGTCGTGACCGCCGGGAAACTGAAGAAGACCGGCAAGATCGCGTGCCAGGCGGGATGATTGCGATGAGGCGTGCATTTCTTGTGCTTGCTGCTTCCCTTTTGCTTTCGGCGAGCGCGCAGGCTGCCGGCGGCTTTAGCTGCCAGAGCGAAGAGAACGATCCGGTGAAGGTGCTGGTCGAAGGTGCAACGCCGCGTTCGGAGCCGGGGCTTCTGAATTTTGGCGGCAATCTCGGCTTCGACGGCAAGAAGGCCGAACTCAAAAAATCGGACGTGAAGAGTTTCTTCGGTGCGAATGGAGTGATCCGCGTTCGCGTCAGCTTTCGCGCTGGCGAGGAAGCTTATGCGCTTCGCGTGGATGTGAAGCGCAATCCGAAAGACGAGGATGACTGGCCGGGCACCTACGAGATTTCGGCGGCGTCCGGCGACAAGGACAAGGCGATCAAACGCGGCAAGGTAACGTGTTTCGTGGAATGATGATCCGGCGGGCCGCGATCCTTTTCCTTGTCCTGATGCTGCCGGCCGAAGCGGCGGGCGCCATGCTCCTGAACTGCATTCCCAATCGCGCGCCGCGCACACCCGGCATCGACGTTTATGTCGATGGCGCCGTAAACGGCGCATATCCGCCAACGACAATCGAAAGCATTCGCGTGCTGACACGCTTCGGCGAAGATGTGTACGAGTTTTTTCCTGAGCAGGTGAAAGAGGTCACGCTCAAGGGCCGCGAGCTTCGTATCCATCTGCTGCAGCCGTTGTCGGCTGGAGAGACGGCCGAAATGCGCTTCGAAGGCAAGATCGCGGAGCGCAAGGGCGAGCCCTTCGTGTTGCAGATGTTCATCCGCAACGAGCGCCGCAGCGATACAGCGGAGGTGCGCTGCACCATCGAGTAAAGCGGCGGTTCGTCGTCAACCGTTCGTCACGGAACGGAACGGGGTTCACGCGCGTTTCCTGGCTCAGGAGGAATTCGTCATGCGTTTTCCGTCCGACCGCTCGATGGAAGCCGTATTGGTGCTGGCGCTCGGCCTGATCGTCATCGTGGTGATTTTTGCCCTGCGGGAAGCGCCGGGCGACCGCACGCGCTTCACGGTCCAGCCTGCCCATGTCACGCAGGTCAGCGAGCGGCGTGCCCCGCTCGAAATCGAGGAAACCGCGCTCGGGCGTTAGCTTTCCCTTCTGCTGCGATGCATGAGCGGCGCCTAATCCATGCGCAAAAGCAGGTTTGCACGGGGAAGGCCGTAGCAGTAAATTTGGCTCGTTCGACCCGGACGACCCCTATGAGCCGCGACAAGGTTCACTTTCTTCAGTTCGAAAAGCGCTCCGCGCCCCAGAACGGCCGCCTTGTCTCTCGCGCGCCGACAGAGATGCTGTTTCTGCTCGCGCTCGCGGTCGCGTTCGTGCTTGCGCATTACAGCGACAAGCCGCCGCTCGTGGAGCGGCCGATTTCGATCCAGCGCGCGGATGCGCCCTTGGTGGCAGAACAGAGCGGCATCGGCGTGCGCGTGCTCGATACCGGGTTGCGCGGTTTCGAGCGCTGATAATCAATCGGCGTAGCCAGCGCGCGGCAGGCGTGCCTGCTTCGCGCGAATGACATCAATCGGCGTAGCCGATGGTGAAGAACTGCACGCGCGGCTTCAGCTCCAAGAGCACCTTGTCGTCCGAGCGCACTTTCACGTCGCCGACGAGCTTCTTGTATTTCTTGCCTTCGGGAATGCTGTCGAGCGTAAAGCGCAGCGACAGCGTGCAGCCGCCGGGCAGCTTTTCGAGTTTCGTCTTCTGCAAATGCGCATAGCCGCCGAGATCCCACTCGAAACCGGTGATGGGGAACGGCTTGCCCGTGATCTTCTGGATTTCCTGGACGCTCGTGCCGAGCTTGATGCCGAGCGGCGCGCTCCAGCGCGATTTCGCATCCTCATTGCCGACCGTGATGGCGAGCGGGCGCGCGCGCTTCTCCTCATCCTGCCACTGGATTTCGATGCGGCGCTCGGGGTCCTCGGCAAACACGATGGTGGCTTTTTCCGTGGAGCCTTCCGGGCCCGGCACGTCGCCATAAGTGACGTTCTCCTTGCCGAAAGCTTTCTCGATATCGGCGTGGGTCGCGTTCTTTCCGAACGGACCGCTGCAGGCAATCACGTAATCCTTCGCGGGATCGTTCTGCGCGCCAGCGGGGAGCGCGAACAGGAAGGCGGCTGAAAGCAGCGAGACGAGGGCGGCGAGCGCGTGTTTCATGGGGGATTCCGATGGCATTGGCCCCGCGCATTCTCGTTTGCTTCGCGGTTTAACTGTGGCGCTTCAATCCGCATTCGGCGGCGGATAGCTCAGCGTGAAAATCCACATTCTGGGCCGCAGCGTGAGCAGGTCCTTGTCGTTGGAGGCGATCTCGACCTCGCCGATGAAGTGCTTGAGGTGCTCCGGCGGCTGGCCGCCGTCGATTTCGAAATGCGCGCCGAACGAGCAGCCGCCCGCGAGCTTCTCGAGTTTCGTGCCTTCGAAGTGGCCCTTGCCGGCGACGTCGAAGGCGAAGCCGTTGATCTTGAAGGGCTTGCCCGCGATCTGTTCGATCCGCTGGATGGTCATGCCGTTCGTGATGCCGAAGGGGCCGATCCAGCGGTTCTTCTCGCCGAACACGGTGATGGTGCTCGGCCGCGCGCGCTTCTCCTCGTCGAACCATTCGACCTCGAGGCGGTGCGTGGGGATTTTCGCGAAGATCACGCTGGCGACCACGACCTCGCCTTCGGCGCGGCTGACTTCCTCAATGGTGACGTTCTTCGCGCCATAGACTTTCACGAGATCTTCGTGCGTCGCGTTGGGCCCGAACTGCGCGCGGCATTCGACGATATAGCGCGGCTGCGGAATCTGGGATTTCGGTTGTTGCGCGAGCGCGGGGGAGGTGAGGAGCGCGAGCAGTATGGTGAGGGCGGGGCGGTTCATCGCGCTCTTATATGTCATTCCGGGGCGGCGCATAGCGCCGAACCCGGAATCCAGAGCCGCTTGTGCAACCGGAATGACAAATCTGAAATTCGCGCATGACTATTCCTTTCCACGCTCCATCGAGCGCGAATTAAGGGCGGCGGGGACGCCGGGAGAATTCCGTCTCCCACGGCCGCCTGTGC
>CAUJKG010000037.1 GCA_963205465.1 Pseudomonadota bacterium
TTTCCTGATCGGGTTCGGCGAACTCATCTTCGGCGGCAATCCGAAGGTGATGATCGCGGACCAGCTCTATCTGCCGAAGGGGCCGATCGACTTTAAAATTCTCGGCGGTCTCGTCTCGATCCAGAAGATCGACGTTGCGGCGGCCGTGGTCGCATCGCTGATGGTGGCGTCGCTCGCCTTCTTCTTCTCGAAGACCCGCATCGGCCGTGCGCTCCGCGCGGTGGCCGACAGCCACAAGGCGGCGCTCTCGGTCGGCATTTCGCTGAACCAGATTTGGGTCATCGTGTGGTTTGCGGCCGGCCTCGTCGCGCTCGCCACCGGCATCATGTGGGGTGCGCGGTCGGAAGTCTCTTTCGCGCTTCAGGTCGTGGCGCTGCGCGCGCTTCCGGTGCTGATCCTCGGCGGGTTCACCTCCATTCCCGGTGCGATCGTCGGCGGGTTGATTATCGGGGTCGGTGAGAAACTGGGTGAATTCTACTGGGGTCCGTTGCTCGGTCGCGGCATCGAAACCTGGCTCGCATACATGATTGCGCTCGTCTTCCTGCTGTTCCGGCCGCAGGGCCTGTTCGGCGAGAAGATCATCGAGCGCATCTAAGGAAGCAATACGATGTTCTATCGGGAAGCAGGGCAGTTCAAGACCAACTACCGGGACGACATGGTCGTGTTTCCGATCCTGCAGGACCGGATCGGGATTATGATCCTGCTCCTCATCGCGGCGATCGTGATTCCGGCGTTCGGATCGAACTTCTTCCTGCAAGCGATCATGATCCCGTTCCTGATCTATGCGCTCGCGACGATCGGGTTGAACATCCTGACGGGGTACACGGGACTCCTGTCGCTCGGTACCGGCGCCTTCATGGGGGTCGGGGCTTATGCCTGCTACAAGCTCTCTACGATCTTCCCGCAGGTGAACATCCTGATCTGGATCGTGGCGTCCGGCTTCGTGTCAGCGGCGATCGGCGTCTTGTTCGGTCTGCCGTCGCTGCGCATCAAGGGATTCTATCTTGCGATCGCGACGCTCGCGGCGCAGTTCTTTCTCGAGTGGTGCTTCATTCGCGTGCCCTGGCTCGTGAACTACAACATCTCGAACGCAATCGAAGTGCCGCGGCATACGCTGTTCGGCATCCACGTCACCGGCCCGCAATCGACGCCTTTGACGCGTTACTTCATCGTGCTTGCGATCGTCGTGGCGATGACCTGGATCGCATCCAACGTCGTGCGCGGCCGTATCGGCCGCATGTGGATGGCGGTGCGCGACATGGATATCGCCGCGGAGCTGATGGGCATCCGGCTGTTGCGGACCAAGCTCATGGCCTTCGCGTTCTCGTCATTCTACTGCGGTGTCGCGGGCGCGATGCTCGTGTTCCTCTGGTACGGCGGTTCGGAAGCCGAAACCTTCAACATCAACCAGAGCTTCTATGTGCTCTCGATGGTCATCATCGGCGGCCTGGGCAGCCTGATCGGCTCGTTCTTCGGCGCGGCACTCATTTTCGTGCTGCCGATCCTGATCCGTTATCTCGCGACGATCGTTAATCTTGGTTTGCACGCCGAGGTCGTGAACCATCTGACGACGATGCTGATTGGCATGCTGATCGTGTTCTTCCTGATCGTGGAACCGCATGGACTGGCGCGGCTCTGGCAGATCGCGAAGCAGAAGCTACGGGTCTGGCCATACCCGTATTGAGGATTCCCGCGCGTGCGTGAGGCGCTGCAGACCTCACCTCCGCGCGGAGATAGCGGCGTCCTCGCCAGACGCCGGAACGACAAGACCGGATGTGAAAGCAGTCGCGTCCGGGGAAAATTGAGGAGGAAAGAAAATGCGAATGAAAGGACTTCTGGTCGGCGCAGTGCTCGCCGCGACGGCGGTAACGCCCGCTCTCGTGTCGAATGCCGCCGCGCAGGATACGATTTACGTTCCGCTGTTCACCTATCGCACGGGCCCGTTCGCGGGCTCGGGAATCCCGATCGCAAACGGCATGGTCGATTATCTCAACATGCTCAACGAGCGCGACGGCGGCATCAACGGCGTCAAGATCGCCATTGAGGAATGCGAGACCGGTTACGACACCAAGAAGGGCGTCGAATGCTACGAGCTCACGAAGCCCAAGAAGCCGGTCGTCATCGGACCGTGGTCGACGGGCATCGCGCTGCAACTCGTCCCGAAAGCGTCGGTCGACAAGATCCCCGTGCTTTCGATGGCCTATGGCCAGTCGGCGAACGCGGACGGCACGCGCTTTCCGTGGGCGTTCAATCCGCCCGCGACCTATTGGGACGGGTTGTCGATGATCGTGAAATACATCGCCGACAAGGAAGGCGGTCTCGACAAACTTAAGGGCAAGACCATCGGCTACATCTTCTTCGACGGCGGCTACGGCCGCGAGCCGATCCCGCTGCTGGAGCAGTTCTCGAAGCAATATGGCTTCACCGTGAAAATGTATCCGGTGCCGCCGGCGGAAATGTCGAACCAGTCGGGCATCTGGCTGAACGTCCGCCGCGACAAGCCGGATTACATGGTCATGTGGGGCTGGGGTGCGATGAACCCGACCGCCGTGCGTGAAGCCGCGCGCATCGGATTCCGCATGGATCGCTTC
This sequence comes from Pseudomonadota bacterium, assembly GCA_963205465.1. GTDB lineage: Bacteria > Pseudomonadota > Alphaproteobacteria > Rhizobiales > Xanthobacteraceae. Next base: position 2,592 of record CAUJKG010000037.1, read on the forward strand.
ATCAGCGTGTGGTGGGGCGGCGGTGAAGACGACGCGCGTCCCGCGGGCGCCGATGCCAAGGGCTACACCACGCTGAACTTTGCGGCGGTCGGCGCGAACTATCCGGCGATCCAGGACATCATCAAGCATGTCGTGGCGAAGGGTAAGAGCCAGGCCACGCAGGATAAGGTCGGCGAAGGCCACTACAACAAGGGCATCTACAACTCGGTGCTGATCGCGGAAGCGATCCGCAACGCGCAGAAACTCACCGGCAAAAAGGCAGTGACGGGCGAAGATGTCCGCCGCGGTCTGGAAACGCTGGAAATTTCGGCGGCACGCTGGAAAGAGCTCGGCCTCGAAGGCTTCGGCGCACCGGTGAAGGTCACCTGCAGCGATCACAGCGGTCACCACGCTGCCTATATGCAGCAGTGGGACGGCACCAAGTGGGTGAAGATCACCGACTGGATCGCGCCGATGAAGGATGTGGTCCGTCCGCTGC
>CAUJKG010000038.1 GCA_963205465.1 Pseudomonadota bacterium
GCGAGTCCATGCCGGTTACGAAGGAAGTAGAGGCAAAGCTGATCGCAGGCACCGTGAACCAGAGCGGCGCACTTATCATGCGCGCCGACAAGGTCGGCCACGACACCATGCTTTCGCAGATCGTGCAGATGGTGGCGCAGGCCCAGCGCTCAGCCGCCCCGATCCAGCGGCTCGCCGATCGTGTCTCGGGCTGGTTCGTTCCGGCCGTCATGCTGGCGGCAGCCGTCGCCTTCGCGGCCTGGGCGATCTTCGGTCCGGAGCCGCGCTATGGCTTCGCGCTGGTCGCGGCCGTGACCGTGCTCATCATCGCCTGCCCTTGCGCGCTCGGCCTTGCCACTCCGATGTCGATCATGGTCGGCGGCGGGCGCGGCGCACAGATGGGCGTGCTGGTGAAGAACGCCGCAGCGCTCGAACGCATGGAAAGCGTCGATACCCTCGTCATCGACAAGACCGGCACGCTGACCGAAGGCAAGCCGAAACTGACCAAGGTGGCCTCGAACCTCTTCAAGGAAAACGAACTCCTGCGCCTTGCCGCCAGCGTCGAACGCGCCAGCGAACATCCGATCGCGCATGCCATCGTCAGCGACGCGCAGGAACGCAAGCTGAATTTAAGCGAAGTGCGCGACTTCCATTCGCCGAGCGGCAAAGGCGCGCTCGGCTGGGTCGAAGGCAAGTGCATCACTCTCGGCAATGCCGCTTATCTGAAAGAGCGCGGCATCGATGCCGGCGAATACGAGAATGCCGCGAACGAACTGCGCGAGAACGGCGCCACCGCGATCTTCGTCGCGGTGGACGCAAAAGCCGCGGGCGTGCTTGCGATCAAGGACCCGGTGAAGCCGACCACGCGCGAAGCGCTCGAAGCGTTGAAGAAAGACAAAATCCGCCTGGTCATGCTCACCGGCGACAACGCGGTCACTGCCCGCGCCGTCGCCGCCGAACTCGGCATCGACGAAGTTGAAGCCGACGTGCTGCCCGATCAGAAGGCGAAGGTCGTCGAGAAGTTCCGCAACGAAGGCCGCGTCGTGGCCATGGCCGGCGACGGCGTGAACGATGCACCGGCGCTCGCCGCCGCCGACGTCGGCATCGCCATGGGCACCGGCACGGACGTCGCAATGGAAAGCGCGGGCATCACGCTCTTGAAGGGCGACCTCATGGGCATCGTGCGTGCGCGTCATCTCTCGCAGGCGACGATGAAGAACATCCGGCAGAATTTGTTCTTCGCGTTCCTCTACAACAGCGCCGGCGTGCCGATTGCCGCGGGCCTGCTCTACCCCGCCTTCGGCATACTGCTCTCGCCGATCGTGGGTGCTGCGGCGATGGCGCTGTCCTCGGTCAGCGTGATCGGCAACGCACTGCGATTGAGGTTTGCGAAAATCTAACCGTCATTCCCGCGAAAGCGGGAATCCATAACCACCCGCCTCGCGATTCTTGAAAGTTGGTGGTTATGGGTCCCCGTCTTCGCGGGGACGACCAAACAATCTATTCCTTCCCCCGGATCGGCGGCGCGTAGGCCAGCATCGTATCCCAGGGAAAATAGATCCAGGTGTCCTGCGATACTTCAGTGATGAAGGTATCGACCAGCGGACGGCCCAAGGGCTTGGCATAGACCGTCGCGAAATGCGCCTTGGGCAACAACTCCCGCACCACCTTCGCGGTCTTGCCGGTATCGACCAGATCGTCGACCACCAGAAGGCCCTGCCCTTGCGTGGCGAGCAACCGGCCCTCGATGGTCTTCACCACTTCCGGCATGCTCTGGTTCTTGTAGTCGCGGTAGCTGACGACAGAGATCGTTTCGATCACGCGCACGTCGAGTTCGCGCGCGACGATCGCGGCCGGAACCAGACCACCCCGCGTGATGCAGACGATGGCCTCGAACGGCCCCGCCGAATGCAGCCGCCAGGCCAGCGCCCGCGCGTCCCGGTGAAACTGGTCCCACGAAACCGGGAATGCCTTTTCCGGTCCGCCTGCCTGCTCGATCATGTCCTCACACCCCTGAAAAATGCCGGGGACGATTATCGCAAGTCCGCGACGAAATCGAACCGCGCAGCGAGCCCATCCGCCGCTTTGGCGGTGCGTATCAACAGCTCTTTGCGATAAAGGAAGTCGCGCGCATTGCCGGGCTCGTCCGGGAAATAAAGCTGGGTGGTCAGAAGCCGCGCGCCGGGCGCGCTGACCTTCACATGATAATGCCGCGTCCGCCCCGGATAGAGCCCGGGCTTGATGGTGTCGAAACGATAGCGGCCCGCTGCGTCCGTCTTCACGAAACCGCGCAGGCGATAGCCCTTGTTGTCGTATGCGCCGGCATCGTCGGCTTGCCAGAGATCGACGATCGCATTCACCACCGGCTTGCAGGTGCGCGTCAGTACGAGCCCGCCGAGTGCGACCGGAATGCCTTTCATCCCCGGCTCGCGCAACGCGGCGCGCTCCGGCGCCATCGGCGTGTAATACGGCCCCTCGGTCTGGCGCGGGGTAACGTCATGCGCGTCGCGGCACTCCGGCGTCGGCGGCAGTTCTGTGCCCTGCGCCAGCGCGAGGTTGCTCGGCAATGCGAGACCGGCAAGCACGATCCCGCTTCCGATCAGAACATCGCGCCGCGAGTGCGAGTGCGAGTGCGAGTGCGAGTGGCGGGCCATAAGCTTGCTCCTCTTTCTACAGGCGAGGCGAAACTAGGGGAGCATTGCCGGATAAATTAAGGCGTCGCTTTCGCGGCATTCTTCCCTTGCAGTTGCGCAAGAATACGCTGCGACATGGCCTGGACTTCGGCCGCCGCCGCCGCGAGTTTCGCAGCATCGCGCGAGCGCACCACGATCCGCGTCGCGAAGCCTTTCTCGTTCATGTAAGGATAAGAGCCGATCGTCGTATCGGGATGGTTCTTCGCGATCTCGCGCAGGTCGGTCGCGACATCGCCTTCCTTCAAGCCCGCGTCGATTGTCTCCGAAAGCACCTTCGTGCCGGTTTTCAGTTGCGGCACCACATGATCGAGCATCGCGCGCATGATCGCAGGCACGCCCGCCATGGTAATGACGTTGCCGATCCAGAACCCCGGCGCTTTAGACACCGGATTGACGACGAGCTCAGCACCATCGGGGATACGCGCCATGCGCATCCGCGCCTCGTTCAGATCCGCGTCGCTGAAGCGCTCCTTCAGGAGCGCCACCGCCCGCGGGTCGTGATCGATGCCGACACCGAAGGCTTTCGCCACCGCATCCGCGGTGATGTCGTCATGCGTCGGGCCGATGCCGCCTGTCGTGAAGACATAGGTGTAGCGCTCACGTAGCGCGTTCAGCGCCGCCACGATCTCCTCTTCGATATCGGGCACGAAGCGGACCTCGCGCAGGTCGATGCCGATGGCGGTCATCGTCTCGGCGATATGCCCGACATTGGTGTCCTTGGTGCGCCCGGAGAGCAGTTCGTCCCCGATCACAAGCACGGCGGCGGTAATGACGTTTTCCATGAACGGACTCATAGCGGAAGGCGGGCGGAAATATATTTCAGAGAGGCGGCCAAATTCTCGTTTGACCCATGCACTATCCTGCTTGATAGTTGGAAAAAATACAAAGACTGCTGGGGAAGCGCCGTGAACCTTCAAAACGCCAAGCCGCCCTTTCGCGCGGTGAATTTCGCGCCGGTCGCGGTCGAGCGCACCGATCGTCCCGATGGCTCCGTCATCCTGCGCGCGCGGGCGGCACTTCCAGCATACGATCCCTCGCTCGCCGCCCTCTTCCGCCGCGCGGTGGAGAAAGCGCCGTCGCAACTTTATCTCGCCGAACGGGTGGGCGACGGCTGGCGCAAGGTCACCTATGAAGAAGCGCGACAGCTTGTCGACAGCATCGCTGCCGCGCTGCTCGAACGCGGCCTCTCCGCAGAACGCCCCGTCGTCATTCTATCCGGCAACGCGGTCGATCACGGGCTCCTGACCATCGCCTGCGAGCATGCCGGCATTCCGGTCGCGCCGATCTCGGTCGCCTATTCGCTGCAAAGCACGGACCTTGCCAAGATCAAATACATCACCGAGTTGCTCAATCCGGGGCTGGTCTATGCCGCCGATACCGGGCCCTTCGCCAAAGCGCTCGCCATCGCGGGCGCGAACGCCGAAATCGTCGCGAGCAAGAACTCCGCAAACCTCGACAACGTCACGCCCTTCGATCAACTCGCGCAGACGAAACCGACGGCGGCATTGGAGAGAGCAGTATCGTCGATCACCAAAGACACCATCGCGAAATTTCTCTTCACCTCCGGCTCGACGAATTTGCCGAAAGGCGTGATCTCGACCCATGGCATGCTGACCGCCAACCAGGAGATGATCGTTTCCTCCTGGCCTTATCTCGAGGAAAGTCCGCTGGTGCTGTGCGACTGGCTGCCGTGGAACCACACCTTCGGCGGCAGCTTCTGTTTCAACCTCGCGCAGCGTCTCGCCGGCACGATGTATATCGACGGCGGCAAACCCGCCCCGGGCCTTGCCGAGATCACGGTGAAGAACATCACCGAAGTTTCGCCGACCACCTATTTCAATGTACCCGCCGGCTATTCCGCGATCCTGCCGCAACTGGAGAAGGATACGGAGCTTGCGAAGAAATTTTTCTCCCGCCTGCAGATGATATTTTACGCGGGCGCGTCGCTGCCGAACGACCTCTGGGAGCGGTTGGAAAACCTCGCGATCGAAACCACCGGCGCGCGCGTACCGATGACCACCGCATGGGGCACGACTGAAACTTCCCCGCTTTCGCTGATGCAGCACTTCTATGCTGACGGCCCCGGAGCGATCGGCGTTCCCTGCCTCGGCGTGGAAACCAAGCTCGTGCCGTCGGGCAACAAACTCGAAATCCGCGTGCGCGGTCCGAACGTCACGCGCTTCGGCTATTGGAAGCGCGAGGATCAGACCAAAACGAATTTCGACGAGGACGGCTTCTATAAATCCGGCGACGCCGTGCGCTTCGCCGACCCGGCCGATCCGGACAAGGGCTTGATCTTCGACGGCCGCCTCGCCGAAGATTTCAAGCTGACCAGCGGCACCTGGGTGCAGGTCGGGACCTTGCGCGTCGCCTTGATCGCCGCCTGCTCGCCGGCGGTGCAGGACCTCGTGATCTGCGGCGAAGGGCGCGAGCACATCGGCGTGCTGGCGTGGCTGAACGCGGCGGGTGCCGCGAAGGTCGCCGGCGTCGAGCCCTCGACGCCGCTTGCAGAACTCGCACAGCATCCGAAAGTGATCGAGCACATCACGGGTTCGCTCAAAAAATGGAACGCCGCGCAGAGCGGGCTCTCGACCAAAGTCGCCCGCGCGATCCTCTTGCCCGACACGCCTTCGATCGACGCGAACGAAATCACCGACAAGGGCTACATCAACCAGCGCGCCGCACTGGAGCGCCGCGAGCTGGAGGTGGATCGGCTGTTTGCGAAGAATGCCGATAGCACAGCGATTATCGCGAACTGAGACTACTCCGTCGTCCCCGCGCAAGCGGGGACCCATAACCCCGGCGATAGAGATGGCGACGGCCGGGGTTTCTTGTGCAAACCGACGCAAAGAAAAACGCTGACACTGCCACCCCACCCGGTCTCTCGCTTTCGCTCGCGACCACCCTCCCCATCAAGGGGAGGGAAAATAGTTTGCCCAAGCCGCACATTCCTTCAGCGCATTGCACAAGCCCTGTGCGCCGCCGCCTTTTGCACCCGAGCGAATTGGCTGTCATGATTGCAGGCGGAAGACCGGAGTCCCCTTTGTCCTCGCGTAGCCCTGACTTTTTCGACGAAATGCGTGCTTCCGACGGGTCGATTCGTCCCGCCTATCGCCAGCTCGCGCATTGGCTCGACACCGTGCCGAAGGACGTGCTCGACTATCGCCGCAAGGAAGCGGAGTTCATCTTCCGCCGGATCGGCATCACCTTCGCCGTCTATGGCGACGCCGCTTCCACTGAGCGCCTGATCCCCTTCGACATCATCCCACGCATCCTGAACCGCGGCGAATGGCAGAAGCTTTCACGCGGCCTCGAACAGCGCGTCAAAGCGCTGAACATGTATCTCAGCGACGCCTATCATAAGCGCGAGATTCTGCGCGCGGGCATCGTCCCGGAAGAACTGATCTACGGCAATCCGGTGTTTCGCCCGGAGATGAACGGACAGGCCGTCCCGCATGATATTTACGTGATGATCGCCGGCATCGACGTGGTGCGCGTCGATCCCGACAATTTCTATGTGCTGGAAGACAACGCGCGCGTGCCTTCCGGCGTTTCCTACATGCTGGAAAACCGCGAGATCATGCTGCGGCTGTTCCCGGAGCTCTTCATCGATCATCCAGTGGCTCCGGTCGACAACTACGCCGACGAGCTGCTCGCAACGCTGAAATCCGTTGCGCCGAATAATTCATCCGGCGATCCCACCGTCGTGCTGATGACGCCGGGCATCTACAACTCCGCTTATTATGAGCACTCGTTTCTGGCCGACAAGCTCGGCTGCGAACTCGTCGAAGGCCGCGACATGTTCGTCAAGGGCGACATGCTCTACATGCGCACTACCGAAGGCCCGAAGCGCGTGGACGTGATCTATCGCCGCGTGGACGACGACTTCATCGATCCGCTCTCCTTCCGCCCGGACTCCATGCTCGGCGTGCCGGGACTGATGTCGGTCTATCAGGCCGGCAACGTCACGCTCGCCAATGCCGTGGGCACCGGCATCGCGGACGACAAAGCCGTCTACAGCTACATGCCCGACATCATCAAGTTCTATCTCGGCGAAGAACCGATCCTGAAGAATGTCGATACCTGGCGCTGCCGCGAACCGGACCACCTCAAATACGTGCTCGACAACATCGAGAAGCTCGTGGTCAAGGAAGTCCACGGCTCCGGCGGCTACGGCATGCTGATCGGGCCTGCCGCGGACAAGAAGACGATCGAGAACTTCGCCGCCAAAGTGAAGGCTGCCCCCGAGGGCTTCATCGCGCAGCCGACGCTCGCACTCTCCACCTGCCCGACCTTCGTCGAGGAAGGCATCGCGCCGCGCCACGTCGATCTCAGACCATTCGTGCTGACCGGACGCGACCGCACGCGCATCGTACCGGGCGGTTTGACCCGCGTCGCGCTCTCCAAGGGTTCGCTGGTCGTGAACTCCTCGCAGGGCGGCGGCACCAAAGACACCTGGGTGCTGGATCGCTGACATGCTCTCGCGCACCGCAAGCAACCTCTACTGGCTCTCGCGCTACGTCGAACGCGCCGAATGTCTCGCGCGCATTCTCGACGCCACCTATCGCCTCTCGGCGCTGCCGCAAGGCTATGGCAGCACGACCAACGAGTGGGATTCGGCCATCGCCACCGCAGGCTGCGTGATCTCCTTCAAGGAGAAATACGAGGAAGCCAACGAGCGCACGGTGACGGAGTATCTCGCCTTCTCCACCGACAACCCCTCCTCGATCCGCAACTGCCTCGAGATCGCCCGCACCAATGCCCGCTCGGTGCGCACGGCGCTCACCACGGAAATGTGGGATGCAATCAATTCGGCGTGGCACGAGCTGCATCATTACGACCCCAAGCGGATCACCCGCGAGGAGTTCACGCGCTTCCTGAACTTCGTCACGGAAACTTCCGTCCGCTTCGACGGCACCAGCTTCCGCACCATGCTCAGGAACGACGCCTACTGGTTCTCTCGGCTCGGCTTTCTGGTCGAGCGCGCCGACGCCACCGCGCGCATTCTCGACGTGAAGTATCACGTACTCCTGCCGCGCGAAGCGCAGGTCGGCGGACCGCTCGATTATTTCCAGTGGGCCTCGATCCTGCGCTCGGTCTCGGCGCGGACCAGCTATCATTGGGTCTATCGCGACAGCGTAAAACCGTGGCTGGTCGCCGATCTTCTGATTCTGAACCGGCAGATGCCGCGCTCGCTCGCGAGCTGCTACGAGAACATCAACCGCTACCTCGACGACCTCGCGCAGTTCTACGGGCGCCAGGGTCAGGCCCAGCGCCTCGCCCGGTCCATCACCAACAAGCTCGAGAACGGCAAGATGGAAGACATCTTCCAGTCGGGCCTGCACGAATTCATCACGCAGTTCCTGATCGACAACAATCGCGTCGGGAACGCGATCGGCGATCAATACTTAATCTGAAGAACCAAGACCGAAGCAATGCGAATCCGGATCGCGCACGAAACCGTCTATCGTTACGATACGCCCGCCACGCGGGCGATTCAGATTCTGCGCCTGACCCCGCGCGCCCATGACGGCCAGTATGTCGTGCGCTGGCGCGTAGAAGTCTCCGAGGATTGCCGCGTCGGCCCGCGCGAAGACGCCTTCGGCAATCTGACCCATACCTTCACCGTAGACGGACCGATTTCAGAACTCGCCGTGCGCGTCGCCGGAGAAGTCGAGACGCAGGACACCCACGGCATCATGCGCGGCGCGCGGGAGAAATTTCCGCCGTCGTTTTATCTGCGCCAGACCGAACTCACTGTACCCGATCAGGCCATAGCCGGCTGGGCCGACGAGATCAGCGAGAACGGGGCACGCCCGGCCCTCGAAACCTTGCACGCGATGCAGCAGTCGATTTACGCGAACTTCAATTTCGACGTGGATGCGACGGCGACCTCGACCACCGCGAGCCAGGCTTTCGCCAACAAGCACGGCGTCTGTCAGGATTATGCGCATATTTTCTGCTCGGCCGCCCGCCACCTGAAAATTCCCGCGCGCTATGTCGGCGGCTATTTCCTGCGCGGCGACGGCGTGATCGACACCGAGTCCGGCCACGCCTGGACCGAAGCCTTCATCCCCGATCTCGGCTGGATCGCCTTCGATCCCGCGAACGGCATCTGCGCCACCGAAGCGCATGTCCGGGTCGCGATCGGCCTCGACTATCTGGGTGCAGCGCCCGTGCGCGGAACCCGCTACGGCGGCCTCGGCGAAGCGATGCAGGTCAAGGTCTCGGTGGACCAGGCGAGCCGCCAGTCGCAGCAGTAACCCTCCTCGTCACCGGCCCTTGCCGCATCGCAGCACTACGGCCTAGGCTCCGCCCCCGGTATACGAAAGCTCCCGAGTCGATGACTTACTGCTGTGGAATTCTCGTCCGCGACGGAATCGTGATGATCGGCGACACGCGCACCAATGCGGGTCTCGACAACATCTCCACCTTTCGCAAACTCCATCTGTTTGAGGAACCCGGCAAGCGGGTGATGGCGCTCGCCTCCGCGGGCAACCTCTCCGTCTCGCAAACGGTGGTGAGCCTGCTTTCGGAGGGCATCGAAAATCCGGAAACCGGAGAGCTCGAAAAACTCACCAATGCGCCGACCATGTTTCAGGCGGCGCAACGCGTCGGCCGCGCCGTCCGCATGGTCTATGAAAGCGATGCCCAGGCCCTGAAGGACGCGGATATCAATTTCGACGTCTCTTTCCTGTTCGGCGGACAGGTCGCCGGCCGCAGGCTGCGCCTTTTCATGATCTATGCCGCAGGCAATTTCATCGAGTGCACGACCGACACGCCTTATTTGCAGATCGGCGAACATAAATACGGCAAGCCCATCCTCGACCGCGCCGTCACCTTCGACACAGATCTCTACGACGCGCTGAAGATCGCGCTGGTCTCGATGGATTCGACCATGCGCTCGAACCTCGCGGTCGGCCTGCCGATCGACATCGCCGTGATCCGGCGTGACGCGCTCGGCATCGAATTGAATTACCGCATCATGCCGGGCGAGCCCTATTTCACCGATTTGCGCGAGCGCTGGTCCGCCGCCTTGCGCGCCGCACATATCGCCATTCCCCGGCCGCCTTACGCCACGCGTCCCGTGGAGACGATCCCCACCGGGGGCATCGATACCGTGCTGCCCCGAACCGCAGCGCACGCCAATGCTGCAAACGCGCAATTGACCGCAGGCGTGCCCGCGGCGAAAGTTCTGCAACAGCAGAATCCGAAACGATAATCACGAACAATAAATTCAGGGAGTAAACGGCGATGGCTGCTTCGCGCAAGATCGCATTGGTAACGGGTGCCGGCTCGGGCATCGGACGGGCGTGCGCCGTAGCGCTCGCGAAAGCGGGATTCAATCTCGTGATCGCGAGCCGCACGAAAGCGCAGCTCGACGAAGTGGCAAAAGAGATCGAGGCCGCAGGTGCGGAATGCCTCACGGTCCCCACCGACGTCGGCGATCCTGCGCAAGTGAAAGCGCTCTTTGCCAAAACCAAGGAGAAGTTCGGCCGCCTCGACGTCGTCTTCAACAATGCCGGGCGCGGCACGCCGCCGGTTCCGCTCGAAGACATCAAACTGGAGGACTGGAACGCAACCGTTGCCGCGAACCTCACCGGCCCCTTCATCTGCACGCAGGAAGCCTTCAAGATCATGAAGGATCAGAACCCGCGCGGCGGCCGCATCATCAACAACGGCTCGATTTCCGCTTACGCGCCCCGCCCCCTCTCCGCACCCTACACCTCGACCAAGCATGCGATCTCGGGATTGACCCGCGCGACCTCGCTCGACGGCCGCGTCTATGACATCGCCTGCAGCCAGATCGACATCGGCAACGCGGTGACGCCGATGACGGACCGCATGGCCCAAGGCGTGTTGCAGGCGGACGGCACCACCAAGGCCGAACCGCGCGTCGCGGTCGAGCATGTCGCCAGCGCGATCGTCTACATCGCCTCGCTGCCGCTCGACGCCAACGTGCTCTTCATGAACGTGATGGCGACCAAGATGCCGTTCGTCGGCAGAGGCTGATCCTACTCCTCTCCTCCGTGGGAAGAGGTGAAGAGGCTAAAGCCCGCTCGAACCCGTCGCGAGTTCCTGACGAAGCAGACGCGCGGCATCCTGCAGCTTTGCACCACCGCGTTGGCGCGGAAACGGGATATCGATCGGAACCGACGCCTGAAACGCGCCAGGAGAGCCGATGATCGCAACCACGCGATCGGCGAGATAAACCGCCTCGTCGATCGAGTGCGTAACGAAGAGGATGGTTTTCTTCGTTGCTGCACGGATGCGGGCAAGCTCGTCCTGCAAGCTCTCGCGCGTGATCGCATCGAGCGCCGCAAACGGCTCATCCATCAAGAGCACTTCAGGATCGACCGCAAGCGCCCGCGCGATCGCCACGCGCTGCCGCTGGCCGCCGGACAGCTCATGCGGATAGCGATTTCCGAGATTGCCCAGACCGACGAGGTCAAGCGCATCCTGCGAACGCTGCTTCCGTTCCGCAGCCGCGATTCCCCAATGTTCAAGACCAAAACCGACATTGTCGATGACCTTGCGCCACGGCAGCATCCGCGCATCCTGAAACACAAGCGCAACCGGCAGGCTGCCGCGCTTCTTCGGTGCGCTCACCTTGTAGGTGCCGGCACTGGGTTTCAGAAGATTCGCAATCACGCGCAGCAGCGTCGATTTGCCGACGCCCGACGGGCCGACGATCGCCAGGAATTCACCTCGCCTCACATCCAGATCCAAACCACGCAATACTTCCGTGCGCTCGTTGTTGCGCGCGAAGGAGAGCCCGATCTTGCGGAGTTCGACTATCGCTTCCATCGCAACAACCAGTTCTGAACGGTTACGAAGATCGCATCGATGATACCGTAGAGAAGCGCCATCGTCGCCATGT
>CAUJKG010000039.1 GCA_963205465.1 Pseudomonadota bacterium
CTTCGACTTCGCGATCTGCGCGGACGACGCTGAAACATGAGACGGGTTCGGCAGAGGATTCGGAACCCCGCGAATGACCGGCATGGTTGCGGCATTCGACGCAGGCATCCCTTGCCAGCCGAGCGCCAGACGAAGCTCTTCGATCGAGGACTGCCGCTCGGAAGCGCGGAAGGAAAGCGCCTTTTCGATTGCCTGCGCAAAAGGCTCCGGCACATGGGGTGCTGCAACCGAAAGGGGGATGAGAGAATCACCTTCGCCGAACGCGATCTTGCGCGCACGCTCTTCAGTGTCGGCCGGCGGCTTGCCGGTCAACGCGCGATAGAACACCGCACCGAGCGCATAGATATCGGCGCGCGCGTCAAGCGCTTCACCTTCACGCGTCTGCTCCGGCGGCGAATAATGCTGCTTGCCAACCATGAAGGAATGCACGGTCTTGGCCTGCAGCAGCGTACGGTTTTCGATTACCTTGATCGCACCGAAATCGATGATCACGGGACGGCCGTCCGCCGTGATCATGATGTTGTCCGGCGCGATGTCGCGGTGAATGAAATTCATGTTGTGCAGATAATCGAGTGCATCGATTACCGGCTCGAGGATGGGCCGTATCTCGTCGAGGGTCGGCAGGTTCGGGCGATCGCGGAGCCAATGTTCGAAGGTGCTGCCTTCGACATAGTCCATGAACATGTAACCGGTGTCGTTATCAGCGAGATAGTGAAACACCTCGACAATGTTCGGGTGTTTCAGGCGGCATTGTTCGGTGGTGGAGCTTTCAAAGCGCTTCAGCGCCCAGCTCACGAGTTCGGAATCACGCTCGGCGTAGATGATTTCGGTTGCACCTTTGCGGGAGGCAATGCCGCGCGGAAAAAACTCCTTGATCGCCACGCGGCGGCCAGTGACCGGGCTTTCTCCCTCATAGGTGATGCCAAAACCGCCCGCTCCCAAGGTGCGGACGATGCGGTAGCCGGCAATAACCGTACCGGCAGGCAGGGCGTGCGGATCGTGACTCATTTCAGTTCCCGTGATTGCGCGGATGCTAATCGAACGGCGGGTTGGTGCAATGCACGAACTTCTCACTCCTTGCCACAAGCGCGTGATCACCAGAACCACTTGTTTGGAATAAATCTAAACTATTGATTTCGTTTGATTTTCCTATTGGGGCGGGGTCTGGTACCGGTCGGTTCTTCGGAAATTTCACAAGCAAATAACCATCAAAGCCCCGCCAGGAGGTCCTTTCATGAGCCGTTTTGTCTTCAGCCTCGCAATTTTTGCGGCCATCGCGGCCGGCGCGATGGCGCCGCTCCCGGCCCATGCGCAGGGCGAGGTCAATGTCTATACGACTCGCGAACCGAAGCTCATCCAGCCGCTATTCGATCTCTTTACGAAAGAGACCGGCATCAAGGTCAATTCCATCTTCATCGAAAAAGGCATGGCCGAACGTGTCGCGGCGGAAGGCGCAAACTCTCCGGCGGATATCCTGATGTCGGTCGATATCGGCAACGTGCTCGACAGCGTCGCACGCGGCGTCACGCAAAGCGTGCAGTCGGAAGCGCTCAACGCGGCCATTCCCGCCAATCTGCGCGACAAGGACGGGCACTGGTTCGCGCTCTCGCTGCGGGCGCGCCTGTTCTATGTTTCGAAGGACCGCGTGAAAGATACCGCGCTGACCTACGCCGACCTTGCCGACCCGAAATGGAAGGGCAAAGTCTGCATCCGCTCTGGCCAGCATCCGTACAATACCGCGCTGATCGCGGCCTACATCAATCATTACGGCGAAGAGAAAGCCGAAGCCTGGCTCAAGGGAATCAAAGCAAACCTTGCCCGCAGACCCGCAGGTGGCGATCGCGAAGTGGCGCGCGACATTCTTGGCGGCATCTGCGACATCGGCGTCGGCAACTCTTATTATGTCGGCCTGATGCGCGGACGCAAAAACGAAGAGCAGAACAAGTGGGGTGCGGCGATCAATGTGATCCTGCCGACGTTCCCCGGCGGCGGCACGCACGTGAACATCTCCGGCGCTTCGGTTGCCAAGAATGCGCCGAACAAGGCCAACGCAATCAAGCTCCTCGAATTTCTGCTCTCGCCCGAAGCACAGGCCGCCTATGCAAAGGTGAACTACGAATATCCGGTACGTCCGGGCGCGCAGATCGATCCGATCATCGTCGCGTTGGGGACGCTCAAGACCGACGAGATCGATCTTCGCGCGATTGCGAAGAACCGCAAGCTCGCCGCACAACTCGCCGATAAGGTCGGCTTCGACCAGTAATCCCGTGGCGACTTCGCTCCTCCGGGCGTTCCGCAGCAGTGGAACGCCCGGCTTTACGCTCTCGACCCTTCTGATTGCTGCGATCGTCGTCTCGCCGGTCGTTGCGCTGGTTTATATTGCCAGCGCGGGATCGGGCGACCTGTGGCCCCAGCTTACCGCCTATGTGCTTCCCTCGGCCGCGGCGAACACTGCGGGATTGCTTACCGGTGTCGGCCTTCTGACCGGCATCATCGGCGTCGGCACGGCGTGGCTCGTCGCAACTGCAAACTTCCCCGGCAGGCGCTTCTTTGATTGGGCGCTCCTGCTGCCGCTCGCGATCCCGACTTACATTCTTGCTTATGCCTATCTCGATCTTCTGCATCCGCTCGGACCGATTCAGTCCGCGCTGCGGGCATTCCTCGGCATCAGCGATCCGCGCGCGCTGCATTTTCCGGAACTCCGCTCGATGGGCGGCGCGATCTTCCTGCTCGGCTTCGTGCTTTATCCTTATGTCTATCTCGCCGCGCGCGCCTCTTTCCTGATGCAGAACGCAGCCGCGCTGGAAGCCGCACGCGTGCTCGGTGCAGGCAGAGGCGAAGTGTTTTTCCGGGTTGCGCTCCCGCTCGCGCGGCCTGCCATCGTCATCGGCGTTACGCTCGCGCTCCTCGAAGCGCTGAACGACATCGGCGCTACCGAATTTCTCGGCGTGCGCACGCTGACGATCGCGATCTATTCGACGTGGCTCAATCGTTCTTCGCTTCCGGGCGCCGCGCAGATTTCGCTTTTCATGCTCACGCTCGTCATCCTGCTGTTTCTGCTCGAACGCTGGGCGCGAAAAGGGCAACGCTTCGTCACGGCCGGCAAGCGCGCGCAAACACCAGCGCGGACGACCCTGCGGGGTCCAAAAGCGATCGCGGCCACGCTTGCCTGCGCGCTGCCGCTCGTCATCGGCTTCCTTGCGCCGGCTGCCTATCTCGCCGACCGGGCGATCCGGAAAGCGATCAGCGGCGACATCTCCGCCGCGCTATTCCGGGAGACAGCCAACACGATTCTATTCGCAGGGCTTGCTACTTTGGCAACGATCCTCGCGGGGATTCTGGTGGCCTACGCAATTCGCACCGATCGCAGCGGGCTTGCCGCTCCCGCGAGCAGGATCGCAAGCATCGGATACGCCATTCCCGGAACGGTGCTCGCGGTCGGGCTGTTATGGCCGCTTGCCAGTTTCGACAATGCGATCGACGCCGCCTTCCGCCAGTGGTTCGGCATCCATACCGGCCTGCTGATTTCGGGTTCGGGCGCAGCGCTGGTGCTCGCCTATACGATCCGGTTCCTCGCGGTATCCGTAAACGGTATCGAAGCGGGATACGCCAAGATTTCACCGAGCGTCGATCATGCGGCGCGCAGCCTCGGCGAGAACTCGTTCGGCACCTTGCGTAAAGTCCATCTGCCCATGCTCCGGCCCGCGCTCGGGGGAGCCGCCATTCTCGTCTTCGTGGATTGCATGAAAGAACTTCCGGCGACGCTGATGCTGCGGCCGTTCGGTGTCGAAACGCTGGCAACGCATATCTATGCCGAAGCGGTTCGCGGCACCTATGAGGATGGCGCGATCGCGGCCATTCTCGTCGTGCTGGCTGGGCTTCTGCCGGTGATGCTGCTCGCGCGCATAAGCCGCAACGCGATCGCCACTCCTTAATATTTGCGCGTGATACCCGGAGCCAAGCCCGGGAGCGTGCTCTAACTCCGCAGCGCGGGCAGATCCTTATAGAGATCGAGCGCTTCGGGATTGGCAAGCGCCTCGGTATTCTTCACCGGACGACCATGGACGACATCGCGAACGGCAAGCTCGGTTATCTTTCCTGAACGCGTGCGCGGAATGTCTGCAATCTGGATGATCTTCGCCGGCACATGCCGCGGGCTCGCGCCGGTACGGACCTGAAGCTTGATCTTCTGCGTCAGGGCTTCATCGAGCTTCACCCCGTCGCGCAGCCGCACGAAAAGAACGATGCGGGTATCGCCATCCCATTC
The DNA here is from genome assembly GCA_963205465.1 of Pseudomonadota bacterium. Lineage (GTDB taxonomy): Bacteria > Pseudomonadota > Alphaproteobacteria > Rhizobiales > Xanthobacteraceae. The sequence continues at coordinate 4,268 of CAUJKG010000039.1, forward strand.
CTGTCCGACCGCAATGGATTCCACGACTTCCGGGACCTGTTCGACCTGCGCGTAGATTTCCGCGGTGCCGATACGGACACCCTGCGGATTGAGCGTCGCATCCGAGCGGCCGTGAATGATCATGCCGCCGTGCTCCGTCCACTCGGCAAAGTCGCCATGACACCAGATGCCCGGGAAGCGGTCGAAATAGGCGCTGTGATATTTCTTCCCCTCGGGATCGTTCCAGAACATCACCGGCATCGAGGGAAATGGCTTCGTACAAACGAGCTCGCCGCGCTCGCCTTTCACGGGCTTGCCGGTGTCATCCCAGACATCGACCGCCATGCCGAGTGCAGGCGCCTGAATTTCACCCTTCCAGACCGGCGACGTCGGATCGCCGCCGACGAAGCAGGCGCAGAGATCGGTGCCGCCCGAAACCGACGCCAGGTGCACATCCTTCTTCACTGCGTCGTAGACGTAATCGAAGCTCTCGGGAACGAGCGGCGAGCCGGTCGAAGCCAGCACGCGCATGCGCGACAGGTCGTGGGTGTCCATCGGACGGAGCCCCGCCTTCTTCGCCGCATCGATGAACTTCGCCGAGGTGCCGAAGACATCGATCTTCTCTTCAGCGACATAATCGAACATCACCGTCTGGGTAGGATGGAACGGAGACCCATCGTAGAGCATCAGCGTCGCTTCGGCGGCGAGACTGGTGACGAGCCAGTTCCACATCATCCAACCGAGCGTGGTGAACCAGATCACGCGATCGCCCGGCCGGATGCCAAAATGAATCCTGTGCTCCTTCAGATGCTGCAAGAGCACGCCGCCGGCACAATGCACGATGCATTTCGGCACGCCCGTGGTTCCCGAGGAGAATAGGATGTAAAGCGGATGATCGAAGGGAAGCCGCTCGAATTCGACTTTCTTCGCCTGATACGGCGCAAGGAAACTGTCGAGGTCGGTCGCGCGCGGAAGCTTGGCGGCGGTTTCCTTCGCCTCACCCAGATAAGGAACGATAATCACCTTCTGCGCGGTCGGAAGATTTTTGACGACGGTCTGCAGCTTCTCGCCGATCTGGATTTTCTTGCCCGCATACCAATAGCCGTCGCAGGCGAAAAACAGCTTCGGCTCGATCTGGCCGAAGCGATCGATCACGCCACGCTCGCCGAAATCCGGCGAGCAGGACGAGAAGATGGCTCCGATCGAGCTTGCCGCGAGCATGATCGCAACGCTTTCCGGCAGGTTGGGAAGCATGGCGGCGACCCGATCCCCCTTCTGCACACCGGCGGCGCGCATGGCATGTTGCAGCTTTGAAACCAGGGCATGCAGCTCGTCGAAGGACAGGCGATAGGCCTTCTTGTCCTCGCCGCGAAAGATCATCGCCGGTTCGCTGCCGGTTTTGCGCAACATGTTCTCGGCAAAGCTCAGCTTCGCGTTGGGAAAAAATTTTGCGCCCGGCATGCGGTTTTCGTCAGCGAGCAGCGGAGTGCCCCGTTCGCCGATCACGCCGCAATAGTCCCAGACCAGCTCCCAGAACGCCGGAAGGTTCTCCACCGACCAGGCATGCAATTGCCGGTAATCCGAGAGGGCCAGCCCGAATCGCCGGTTCGCTTCCTGCATGAAGCGCGTAATCTCGCTCCCGCGAACGGCTTCCGGAGACGGGGACCAAAGCGGCGACGTGCTGGCGTTCATAATCGGGCGTTCCCTAGCGGAATCTGCATTTACGCCCGGTTTCATAGCCGCTCGAAGGCGGTCTGTCAGGGTCATGAAAGGGACACATAGAAGCGGAAATAGACTATGCTTCGTCCCGGCTGGCGACCGCCGCCTGACGATCCAACCAGACAGCGCCGGAACACGCCTTGAACGTCTCGTCTCGAATGCAGCGTTTTGCCGTGGGCGCATTGGCGGCCGCTGTCGTTCTGGTCGCAGCACTGCTGCTGGCGCCTCTCCTGCTCTCGGAACACCATATCCGGGCTGAAGTAACCCGCTCGATCCAGACCGCCACCGGCGTCATGCCCCGGATCGAAGGCCCGGCGCGCCTTACCCTGCTGCCGCGGCCGGCGATCCGTCTCGACGAAGTCATGCTGGACGATGGCTCAAGCAACGCCCCCACGGCCAGCGCGTTGCAGGCCAGCCTCCAGTTCTGGCCGCTATTCTTCGGCGAGATCAAAATCGCGACGCTGACCCTGGAGCGCCCGCGCCTTTCGCTGCAGCTATCCCCGGAAGGCAGGCTGATCAGCGGGCTGCCGCTCAATCCGGTCATGCCGGCCGATGGCGACGTCCCCGAACTCCGCATCGTAAACGGCACGGTTCTGTTGCGCGTGCAGGGGCGCGACCGCGTCGAGATCATCTCGAACGTGCAAGCCTCGCTGAACTGGACCGGGGCTTCGCTGACCGCGACCGGCAGTTTCATGATCGGCGGCAAACCGGCAAACGGCAGCATCGTCATCGCCGATACCGCGGCCATGGCGAAGAGCCAGCGCAGCAGCATACGACTTCGCCTCGAACTGGAGTCGGGACGCCTCGCCTATGAAGGCGGCGTACTGGTGCGCGAGAATGCGCTGCAGGCCGAAGGCACGCTGAGCGCCGATGGCAGTTCGTTGCGGCAGACGCTCGCTTTGTTCGGCATCTCGCCGCCCTCGCAAAATGGCTTCGGCCGCTTCTCGCTGAAATCAGCGGTGACGCTGACGCCGATTGCACTGACGTTCTCAAACCTGGCGCTGGAGCTCGACGGCAACCGCGCCGACGGCGGATTTACGTTCAAGCGCGACGGCAACCGCACGACACTGCAAGGAACGCTCGCCAGTGAAGCCGCAGACCTGTCGATCTATAGCGGCATCCTGCAATTGACGTCCGGCGACGGCCGCGAGTGGAACCGCACGCCCATCGAGGCGTCTACCTTGCAACATCTCGATGTCGATTTCCGTCTTTCCTGCGGCAAGCTGACGATCGGCAAGATCGAAATCAGCAAAGCGGCCATCGCGATCGGGGTAAAAAACCGTCAGCTCACCGCTGCAATCGGCGAAGGCCAATATTACGGCGGTACGCTGCGCGGCAACGCCATCTGGAACATGGCGGAGAACAAGCCGGCGCTGAAGATCGACGCCAATCTTACCAACTTCGATCTTGAGCGCGGTCTCGGCGGCCTCACCGGTTTTCGCAGGCTGGAAGGCAAAGGAACCCTGACGGTCGCGATCACTTCGCGAGGGCAGACCGTTCATGAACTTGCTTCGGCGCTTGCGGGCAAGGTGCAACTCGCCATGCGCCAGGGTTCGCTCACCGGGATCAACGCGGAAGCCGTACTGCGGCGGCTCGAACGCCGCCCGCTTTCCGGCACCGGAGATCTGCGCGGCGGCAAGACGCCATTCGATCGCCTCACCGGCACGCTGGAAATCGAAGGCGGCGTTGCCGAACTCTCGAGTTTCGAAATCGAGAGCCAGATTCTGAAAATCCGGCTCGCGGGAGAAGCCTCGGTGGCGCGGCGCGACTTCGATCTGCGCGGCACCGCGAGCCTGATCCGCGCGGCGCAGGGCGCCACGCAGGTTGCGTTCGACCTGCCGTTCCTGATTCAGGGACATTGGGACAACCCCTATCTCCTGCCCGATCCGGAAGCGTTGATCCGTCACTCCGGCGCGACAGCACCACTGCTCGATGCGGTTCGCGGGAGAGCGGCGCGTGAAGCCATGCGCAATGTCATCGAGACCGTGACGGGTCTGCGTTCGATCGGTGAGCTGCCCGCCAATCCGACGTTCGAGCCGCCGACCGCGACCGCACCTGCCGTTGCGCCGATTTCCGCGCCGTCCGCACCGGAGCCCCAGGTCCAGTAGCGCCGATTTCGCGCAGAATACCGCTCTTGCGGGGAATCAGGATCGACGACAAGGTGTAACTTCCCTTGTCGAACGGCTCGCCGCTATCTTCGGACCCTGACATGCATTTTCGCAATGCCGCGCGCCTTTGCGCTGCCCTGCCTATCCTTCTTTGCCTGTTCTTCTCTGCGCATGCGCAGAATGCCCCCAAACTGGAAATCCGATTGACGCCGCTCGGTGCGGCGGCCTCGGAAAAGCCTATTCCAGTCGCGGCCGAAGTCGGGCTCGACATCACGATAAGGAACACCGGCAGCGAACCCCTCCGGAACGTTTTGCTGACCGCCGCGCTCAATGCAGTAAAGCTCACGCAGGACAGCAAGTGGAAAGCGGACGGCGACAACGCGGTCCTTGTAATCGAAACGATCAAGCCGAACGAAACCCTCAGCCAGTCCCTCACCGTGCGTATCGAGATGGCGCCGCTGCCGCCGGGCAAGCAGACGGAAATCAACGTCCAAGCGAAATCCGGCGAGATCCAGGCCAGCGCTGTTGCCCGTTTTCCGGCCGCGGATTGCGCGGCGGCTTTTCAAGCCGATCTCACACGCATCCGCATCAACCAGATTTCCGAAATCTGGCCCGTGGCCGACGATCTGCGGAAGCAGGATACGTCACTACCACGCGGACGATTTTTCCGCGTCGTTCCGCGCCGCGGCGACCTCGGCAATATCGACCGCATCGCCGCCGGCTATCAGGCGCGGCTCCTGGCGGATTTCAGCTTCGCGGATCAAGGCGTTCGCTACACGGTTCGCCGCTGGTCTGATGAGTTGAAGGCTTTCGCCGGTCAGGAACCGAATCCGGGCCTCTGCGCCGTGAACGACCAGATGGTGCAAGGTATCCGCAAGACGATCAATTATGCGGCGGTCCGGCTCGATCCGCCTCAGAAAGCCCTCGCACGCGCGATGGAGCAAATCCGCAAGGCGTTGAACGCCGGCGAGCGCGACGACCTTCGCGGTATTGCGCTTCGCGTAGCGGATGAAGCGGGCATTAAACTTCAAGACCCTGCGAATTCGACATTGAAATTGCTCGAGCAAGTGCGCGATGCACTGAAGGACAAAAAACTTACCGACGCGCAACTCGACAATCTTTCCCTGATCGAATCTGCCGCGTGGATCGAAGCGCAGGCCATGCGTTCCAAAAAGCTTTCGGACCTGATCAATGGCACGATCAACGGCATCGCGGAGGCGCAGAAGAAAAATTGCGTCTGCGCGTTCTGAGACAAGATATTCTAGGATTTCGGTCCGTTCCGCTCCGGCAAAGGATCGCTCGAAAGACGCGCATACAATAAGTGATCCTGCCATTGACCGGCGATGGAAAGATATTCGCGCGCGATCCCTTCGCGCCGGAAATTCATCTTCTCCAAAAGTCGGATCGAACTTGCATTGGAAGGAAGACACGCGGCTTCGATCCGCCGAAGGCGCAGCATCGAATGCGCGAAAGGAATGAGCGCCGCAATCGCGGCACTCATATAGCCTTTGCCAGCATAAGGCTCACCCATCCAGTAGCCGAGGCTTCCGGTCTGGGCTGCACCTCGGCGCAGGTTCGTCAGGGTAGCGCCGCCGACCATGGCGTTCCGATGCTTCGAAAAGATGAGAAAGGCGTAGCCGGTTTCCTCCTGCAGATCGCGTTCGTAGCGCCGGATACGGCGGCGGAAGGCGCTCCGGGTCAGATCGTCGTCGGGCCAGACCGGCTCCCACGGCGCGAGAAACTGCCGGCTCCGGCCGCGCAGCGCGGACCATTCCTCGAAGTCGCCGATCCGCGGCACGCGCAGGAAGACGCCGTTGCCTTCGATGGAAGGCATGGCGGTGGTCAGACCTAGCGACTTGAAGAAAGCCATTCGAACAGTCTGTTTCAGGCGGCCTTGCGCTGCAAAGCCTCGGTTACGATTCCGGCCCGCTCGAGGCCGCCAGCTTCGCCGACGCCGACGAAGGTCGGCTGTCCGCTGCCGACGAGCTTACGCCCGGCAGCACGCACAGCTTCAAGCGTGATTTCATCAATCTTGCGCTCGATCTGGTCGAAGGGGATGACGCGGCCGAAGGCAAGCATGCGGCCGCCCAGTTGCTCCGCGCGCGCGGATGCACTTTCCAGCGCGCTCAGGAGACCGACTTTCATCTGCGCCTTGGCGCGATCGACCTCGACTTGTGTCGCTTTCTCGGCAGCGTCATGCAGTTCGCCAATGACGACCTTGGTCAGTTCTTCGGTGTCGGCGGCATCGGCTCCGGCGGTGACGCCAAACAACCCGGCATCCTGATAGGACGAATGAAACGCCTGGATCGAATAGCAAAGCCCGCGCCGCTCGCGCACTTCCTGAAAAAGCCGCGACGAGCCGCCGCCGCCGACGAGATTCACGAAAGCCTGCATCGCGTAGCGCTCGGGCGAATGATAGGAAATCCCTTCGAGCCCGAGCACGAGATGCGTCTGCTCGAGATTGCGCGCATGGATGTGCCGGCCGCCGCGATAGATCGCTTTCGCCGTCGGCTCGGCGGTGCCGGCCGGAATGCTCGCAAGTTTCTCTGCGGCGGCAGCGCGCAACGCATCATGATCGACGGCACCCGCCGCGGCGACCACCATGCGCGGCCCGCGATAGCGTTTCGCGAGATAATTGCGAATGCTTTGCGGCGTGAAGGAACGCACGGTTTCCGGCGTGCCGAGAATAGGCCGCCCGATCGGCTGACCGGGAAAGGCGGTTTCCTGAAAGAGATCGAACACAAGATCGTCCGGATCGTCAGCGGCGCCGCCGATTTCCTGCGCGATCACGCTCTGCTCGCGCGCAAGCTCGGCCTGCTCGAAGGCAGAATTGGTGAGGATGTCCGACAGAATATCGAAGGCAAGCGGCATGTCCTTGCCGAGCAGCCGCGCGTAATAAGACGTTACCTCGATGCCGGTCGCGGCGTTCAGCTCGCCGCCGACATTCTCGATCTCCTCGCTGATCTGCAGCGCGTTGCGTCTGGCGGTCCCCTTGAACGCCATGTGCTCGAGCAGATGAGAGATGCCGTGCTCGTTTTCGTCCTCATACCGCGCGCCGGCGGCGACCCAGATGCCCAGCGTCGCCGTCTTCACTTCCGGCATGTGATCGGTCGCGACCGTGACGCCGTTCGCTAGCGTGTCTACGCGAATGGTCATGCCGTGGCCGCGCCCTTCGCCGCACGCGCGTGAGAAAGAACGAATTCGGCAACCGCGCTGGCATCGTTGGGCAGGCTGGTCACGCGTTCCTTGCGGCGCATCAGGTCGGAGAACGTGTCCGGAAGCTGCGGATAGACGCCGCAGGCTTCCTCGACCGCTTCCGGGAATTTCGCCGGATGCGCGGTCCCGAGCACGACCAGCGGACTGTCCGCCGCCCCCTTGCCGAGCTTGCGCGCCACCGCAGCACCAACCGCCGTGTGCGGGTCCAGCACATAGCCGCTCGCTTGATGAACCTCGCCGATAGTCCGGCGCGTTTCCGCTTCGTCGGCGCGCGAAGCGACGAACAAAGCGCGCATATTTTCCAGCGCCTGCGCGCTCAAGGTGAAACTTCCGTGCTTCGCAAGATCGCGCATCGCGTCGCGAACCGCAGCCGGGTCGCGGCCACAGGCGTCGAACAACAGCCGCTCGAAGTTCGAGGAAACCTGAATGTCCATCGCCGGCGACGAGGTCGCAACCACGCCGCGCACTTCATAGCGGCCGCTTTCCAGCGTGCGCGCGAGGATATCGTTCACGTTGGTGGCAACGATCAGGCGCTCGATCGGGAGACCCATCTTCGCCGCGACGTAGCCCGCGAACACATCGCCGAAATTTCCGGTCGGCACTGCGAAAGTGATCTTCTTCTCCGGCGCGCCGAGTGCTGCCGCGGCGGTGAAATAATAGACGATCTGCGCGACGATGCGGGCCCAGTTGATCGAATTGACCGCCGAGAGCTTCACCCGGTCGCGGAACGCGTGATCGTTGAAAAGCGCTTTCACGATCGCCTGGCAGTCGTCGAAGTTGCCGTCGATCGCGAGCACGTTGACGTTCGGCTCGGCAACGGCCGTCATCATGCGCTCCTGCACGGCGGAGACGCGGCCTTTAGGAAACATGAAGATGAGATCGATCCGCTCGCGGCCGCGGAAGGCTTCGGTCGCAGCACCGCCGGTGTCGCCGGAGGTTGCGCCGACGATGGTGCAACGCTCGCCGCGCGCGGCCAGCACATAATCCATCAGCCGCGCGATCAATTGCATCGCGACGTCTTTGAAGGCGAGCGTGGGCCCGTGAAAGAGCTCGAGGATATATTCGCCGGAAGCAAGCCGGTGCAGCGGCGTCACGTCCTTGTGCGTGAAGGTCGCGTAGGCTTCCTCGATCATGCGCTTGAGATCGCGCGCGGGAATGTCGTCGCCGACGAAGGGCGCGATCACGCGCAACGCCACTTCCGCATAGCTTTTGCCGCGAAAGCCGGCGATCTCCTCGCGCGAAAGCTGCGGCCAGGTTTCGGGCACGTAGAGCCCGCCGTCACGCGCGAGCCCTTCGATCAGCGCTTCGTTAAAGGTGACGGCCCGGGCCTCGCCGCGGGTCGAGACGTACTTCAATTTGGCAGGTTCCTTTTGAACAGCGGCGCACCCTATTGGGGGGTGCCGGGGGAAGCAAGACGCGCGGGAGCAACGCCGCCCTACCCGCGGCCGCGCGGGCAAACGACCCTATCCCGCCCCCCGCAGCCGCTGCCAGGCAAAGGCCGCGAAGACGCCGATCAGCGTACAGGCGAGCCCGTACCAGGTGAGCGCATAGCCGAGATGATTGTTGGTGAAGACGATCTTGGTTTCGTTCGGCTGCGGCAGATCGCCGGCGCGGTAATTCGCGACCACGTCCAGCATGAAAGGAAGCACGTTCTTCAATCCGAAAGCGCGTTCGATCTCCTGCGGGTTGCGGCTGTACCAGGCGTTGCGCAGCGGATCGTTCGAGGGGGTAAAAAAATTCGTCTGCTCGGCTGCCCGCAGAAGTCCCGTGACGCTGACCTCCCCGCTTACCTGACCTTCGGGGCGCGACGCCGGATTTTTTTTCTCCAGCGGAACGAAGCCGCGATTGACGATGACGATGCTGCCGTCGGAGCGCGCCAGCGGCGTCAGCACCCAATAGCCCGCGCCGGAGTAAACGCCCTTCGTCTCCGACAGCGAAGTATAGACCTGCACTTCGTGCTGATGCAGGAAGCGGCCGGTAGCGATGTAAGGCCGGTATTCTTCGTTTCGCAGATCGAGCGAAAGCGATTCCGCGGCCGCGGGAAGACGCTGCGGCGTTTCCTTCACGCGACTTGCGACGGCCGCGATCAGGTTCTCTTTCCACGCGAGACGCTGCAACTGCCAGGTGCCGAGGAAGAGCAGAACGGCGAGCGCGAACAGGGAAAGCAACCCCGGCAGGATCAGCCCGCGAAGCGCCTCGGCGCGCGTCACTTGCGTTCGATCCGGGCTTCGGACGCCTTGTGATGAAACTGCAAGGCGATCAAGAGCGATTTGAGCCAGCGCAGCGGCAGCAGGGTTGCGACCAGCACCGTGGGAATGCCGACCAGGGCGTGCACCCAGTACGGCGGCCGCCAGACCAGTTCGACGATCAGCACGGCCAGCACGGCGACGAGGCCGCCGAACAGGATCACGAAAACCGCCGGGCCGTCGCCGGCATCGGCGAAGGAATAGTCGAGGCCGCATTGTTCGCAACGCGGGGCGAGCGAGAGATAGCCGGAGAACAGTTTGCCTTCCCCGCAGCGGGGGCAGGAACAAGTCAGTCCCGCCTTGAGGGGCGAGACTGAGTTTTCGTTTCCGGCGGATGCGTTCATATCCGCCTTCTATCGCGCGATTGCGGCGCTAGCGTGAGATTCAACTGCGTTGAATCTCACTCGCCGCTTACCTGTTTGATTGAGCATGATGTTTCCCGAAAACCGCTTCGCACTTTTCGGGATCATGCTCTAGTGCGCGAGCGGCGTGCCCGCACCCCAAACGTAAATCCAGACGAAGAGGAACAGCCACACGACGTCGACGAAGTGCCAATACCAGGCGGCCGCTTCGAAGCCGAAGTGATGCGTCGGCGTGAAGTGACCGAGATAGAGACGATAGAGACAGACGGCGAGGAAGATCGTGCCGATCAGCACATGCGCGCCGTGGAAGCCGGTCGCCATGAAGAAGGCAGCACCATAGATGTGGCCGCCGAAGGTGAAACCGGCGTGCATATATTCGTAGGCCTGCACGCAGCTGAACAGCGCGCCGAGCGCCACCGTGATCCAGAGCGCCTGCTTCGCGGATTTGCGGTCGCCTTCCAGGATCGCGTGATGCGCCCAGGTCACCGTGGTGCCGGAGGTGAGCAGGATCAGCGTGTTCAAGAGCGGCAGATGCCACGGATCGAAGGTGCCCTTGAAGGCATCGGCCGGCTTCGGCGGCCATACGCCACCGAGCAGTTCCGTGCGCATATACTGATGCACTTCGCCGGGAAAGAACGCCGCGTCGAAATAAGCCCAGAACCAGGCCACGAAGAACATGACTTCCGAGGCGATGAACAGGATCATGCCGTAGCGCAGATGAATCTGCACGACCCGGGTGTGATAGCCGGTCTCGGCTTCGATCACGATGTCGCGCCACCAGACGATCATCACGTAGATGACACCGAGCGCGCCGCCCAACATCACCAGCGAAGTGCCGCCGCGCATCCAGATCACCGCGCCGATCGTCAGCGCTAGCGCGAATAGCGAACCGAGGATCGGCCATGGGCTCGGATCGACGAGATGGTAATCGTGTTGCGGTTTAGCGTGCGCGTCGGCCATTTTCGTTCTCTCCACTCGATACCGGGTTTACCCGGCACCGATTATTTTAAGCCCCAGCCGGCTGGAGCCGTTCGGGGTGTCCCTGTCGGGTCGCCCTTGGCGGCATCTGGCCGTTTCTATCAGCGCCTTGCTGCGAGCCGCAAGGCGAGGTTCGTTCTCGTTCGGCGCATGAGCGAAACCGGAAACCGGCTTCGTCCATGCGTTATTGCGTCTTCGCGGCAGCGGGTGCCGCAGCCAGTGGTTTCGGCTTTTCCACCGGGAAGAAAGTGTAGGAAAGCGTGATCGTGCGAATTTCCCGCGCTTCGGCATCGTCCACGATTTCCGGGCGGATGAAGAAAACGACCGGCATCGGCATCTTCTCGCCGGGGGCGAGGCGCTGCTCGGTGAAACAGAAGCACTGCATCTTCGCGAAATAGAGCCCGGCCTGCGGGGGCGAGACGTTATAGGTCGCGGTGCCGACCGTTTCCTGTCTGGAGACGTTCGTCGCAAAATAATGGACGAGAATGCTCTCGCCGATATTGACCTCGATCTCGCGGACTTCCGGCTTGAATTCCCAGGGGACGCCGGCGACGTTGGCGTCGAAGCGAACGCGGATTTTGCGCTCCAGCTTTTTCGCCGGCGCCTCGGTCGCAACCTGCGTGACCCCGCCAAAGCCGGTCGTGCGGCAGAACCAGTCGTAGAACGGCACCGCAGCGTAGGCCGCTCCGACCATGCAGGCGACGAACACGGCAAGCGAAAGCGCCACGTTGCGGTGACGGCGGGCAAGCCCCTCTCCGCGGATCGGTGCGCCACTCATGAGACCACCGTAATCGCGGGCACGTCGCCCTTCTTCATCACGTTCGGGCCGAGCTTCACGATCGTGACGACGTAAAACAGCACGCAGAGAAAGGCGAGCACGAGCGCGATCGCAAGCGAACGGCGCTTGCGGCTTTTTTTCTGCGCTTCGGTCAGTACTACGCCTTTGTCGTCGGACATTGCGTTCACCGTGCCATTCCTTCGACGAGCAGGACCGCAAAGAGAAGGAATAGATAGAGAATCGAATAGGCGAAAAGGTGTTTCGCCGCACGCTCCGCAGCATCGCCTTCCCGCTTGCGATAGACCTGCCAGGCAAAGACCAGGAACAGAACGCCGAGCACGATCGAAATCGCGCCGTAGAGCCAGCCGGTCATGCCGAGCGCGAAAGGGGCCGCGCCGAGCGGCGCAAGCAAGAGCGAATAGAGCCAGATCTGGCGGCGGGTTTCATCGTCTCCCGCGACGTTCGGCAACATCGGAACGCCGGCACGCTCATAGTCGCGCTTCTTCAGGAGCGCGAGCGCCCAGAAATGCGGCGGGGTCCAGATGAAGATCAGCGCGAAGAGCAACAGCGGTTCGAGCGAAACATTGCCCGTGACCGCAGCCCAGCCGATCACCGGCGGCAGCGCACCGGCAGCCCCCCCGATCACGATATTCTGCGGCGTCGCGCGCTTCAGCCACATCGAATAGACGACGGCGTAGAAGAAAATCGTGAAGGCAAGCAGCGCACCCGCGAGCACGCCGACTAGCAGGCCGAGCATGAGCACCGATGCGACCGAAAGGAACAGGCCGTAGACCATGGCCTCGCCCGGCTCGACGCGGCCCGCCGGAATCGGCCGGCCCCGCGTGCGATCCATGCGCGCGTCGATATCGGCATCCCACCACATGTTGAGCGCGCCGGCGGCACCCGCTCCGATCGCAATGCAGAGCAGCGCAACGAAACCAATCACCGGGTGGATGTCGCCGGGGGCGCGGACGATCCCGACGAGGCCGGTGAAGACGACAAGCGACATCACGCGCGGCTTCAGGAGCGCCCAATAGTCCTCAACCCCGGCAAAGCCGGAGAGCTGGTCGGCGCGGACGGAGCGTTCTTCTGAGACAAGCGACATCGTAACTGGTTCGACTTTGACTAACGCAAAGGAAGGCGGAACTCATGCCTCCCCTTGTAAAAGGTCCGGCGGGCCTTTCGTGCCCGCCGGTCTTGGTTTCAAGTCCGGCTTTAGCTCCCGGAAATCATTTCACCTGCGGCAGGCGCTCGAAGGTGTGGAACGGCGGCGGCGAAGACACCGTCCACTCCAGCGTGGTCGCACCGACGCCCCAGGGATTGTCGGCGGCTTTCACCTTCTTCGAGAAGGCGTGCACGATCGTGAAGAGGAAGATCAACACGCCCGCCGCGGAGATGTAGGAGCCGATCGAGGAAACGAAGTTCCAGCCCGCGTAAGCATCCGGGTAGTCCGCATAGCGGCGCGGCATGCCAGCAAGACCCAGGAAGTGCTGCGGGAAGAAGATCAGGTTGACGCCGATGAACGTCGTCCAGAAGTGCAGCTTCGCGAGCGTTTCCGAATACATATAGCCGAACATCTTGGGGAACCAGTAGTACCAGCCCGCGAAGATGCCGAATGTCGCGCCGAGCGACATCGTGTAGTGGAAGTGCGCGACGACGTAATAGGTGTCGTGGAAAGCACGATCGACGCCCGCGTTCGAGAGGATCACGCCCGTCACGCCACCGAGCGTGAAGAGGAAGATCAGCCCGACCGAGAACATCATCGGCGCGGTGAAACGGATCGAACCGCCCCACATCGTCGCGATCCAGGAGAAGATCTTGATGCCGGTCGGCACCGCGATCACCATGGTCGCGACCATGAAGTAGGCCTGCGCGGTCGAGGACATGCCGACGGTGTACATGTGGTGCGCCCACACGACGAAGCCGACGACGCCGATCGCAACCATCGCGTAAGCCATGCCGAGATAGCCGAAGATCGGCTTCTTCGAGAAGGTCGAGATGATCTGCGAGATGATGCCGAAGGCCGGCAGAATAAGGATGTAGACCTCGGGGTGACCGAAGAACCAGAACAGATGCTGGTAGAGGATCGGATCGCCGCCGCCGGCCGGATTGA